>NZ_JACLQV010000011.1:0-77687 GCF_016648915.1 Streptococcus sp. 3.1
ATCTTCATAAGTCAATTTCATAATAAAAACACCCCAAAAGTTAGATTTTTTCTGTCTAACTTTTGGGGTGCAGTTCATTTTCGAAGGGCCTTTTTGCTTTACTCTTTCTGTCCAATCATGCAAAATACCTTCCAAAATGGTATAATAAAAGCTACTATGTATAATTCTGTGTATTTGAGAGATGTGACGAATGGAGGTAAACTTTGAAGGATATTTTTATCATAGGTAGTAGAGGTTTGCCTGCTCAATATGGTGGTTTCGAGACATTTGTTGAAAAATTGATTTCTCATAAGGTATCACCTGCTATACGTTATCACGTGGCTTGCTTATCTGACGAAAGTACTGGCAACCATTTTGACTATAAGGGTGCGGATTGTTTTACGGTCAATCCTCCAAAGCTAGGTCCTGCGCGTGTCATAGCTTACGATATGATGGCTATCAATTATAGCTTGAAACTTATTAAAAAAGAGGGAATTCAATCCCCAATTTTCTATATTTTAGGAAACACCATTGGTGCCTTCATTGTTCATTTTGCCAAGAAAATTCAGTCCGTTGGTGGGATTTTGCTAGTCAATCCTGACGGTTTGGAATGGAAACGTGCTAAGTGGTCTAAACCTGTTCAAAGCTATCTCAAATACTCTGAAAAAGAGATGACAAAGTATGCGAACTTAATTATTTCTGATAACCGAGGTATTGAGACCTATATTCAAAATACCTATCCGTGGGCTAGCACGACTTTCATTGCTTATGGAACTGATTTATCTAAGACGACTTTGACTACTGAGGATGACCCTGTTCGAGATTGGTATCAGAAATGGCAGACTCAAGAAAAAGATTACTATTTGATATTGGGTCGATTTGTTCCTGAAAACAATTACGAAACTGCGATTCGTGAATTTATGAAGTCCTCTACAGAGCGTGATCTTGTTATTATCTGTAATCATGAAGGAAATGCTTACTTTGATGAACTACGACAGATTACAGGATTTGATAAAGATAAACGTGTGAAGTTTGTGGGTACTGTCTATGATCAGGATTTGCTTAAGTATATTCGCAACCAAGCCTTTGCTTATATTCATGGACACGAAGTAGGTGGAACGAATCCGGGCTTATTAGAGGCCTTGGCTCAAACGGACCTCAACCTTATCTATAATGTAGACTTTAACCATCAGGTTGCTCAAGAGACTGCCTTGTATTGGAATAAAGAGGATGGGAATTTGTCTCAGCTTATCGATTCTGTAGATGGTCAAGTGTCATTTGAGGACTTGGGAAATGCTGCTAAAGCAAATATGAAAGAAAATTACACCTGGGAAAAAATCGTGGGTGAATACGAGGAGCTATTTTTATCATGAAAGTAACTATTCTCATGTCTACTTATAATGGCGAGAATTTTTTAGCAGAGCAAATAGAGAGTATTCAGCAACAGACTTATACGGATTGGACCTTGTTAATTCGTGATGATGGATCTAAAGATAAAACGAGAGAGATTATCAAACGTTTCGCTTTACAAGATGATCGCATTACTTTTATCAATCCTGATCAAACTGAAAATTTAGGTGTAATAAAGAGTTTCTTTACGCTTTTGAAGTATCAAGAATCTGACTACTATCTTTTCTCGGACCAGGATGATACTTGGTTACCTGAGAAGCTATCTCTTCAGCTTGAGGAAGCGAGTAGATACCCATCTGATAAACCACTTTTGGTATACACGGATTTAAAGGTTGTGAACCAAGATTTAGAGGTGCTTCATGAGAGTATGATTCGTACTCAATCTGACCATGCTAATACTAAGTTGGTTCAAGAAATGACAGAAAACACCGTTACTGGAGGTGTGTCGCTAATTAATCATGCTCTAGCCGAATTATGGACTGGCGAGGAACCTAATGAGCTTCTGATGCATGACTGGTATTTAGGTTTGCTTGCTTCAGCATTTGGTCATCTGGTCTATATTGATCAGCCAACAGAGCTTTACCGTCAGCACGCAGATAATGTTTTAGGTGCTAGAACTCTTCGGAAACGTATGCAGAATTGGATTCGACCTCAGACTTTATTTAATAAATACTGGAAGTTGATCAAGGCTAGTCAGAGTCAGGCAGAAAACCTTCTTTCTTTGCCACTGGATACTAAAAGTAGGGAGTTGGTTGAAAACTTTGTGACTATTATGGATCAAGGGTTAAGAGAGCGTTATCATCGTTTGAAAACATATGGTTATCGTAAAAACAGGGCTTTTCATACCTTTGTATTTACGAGTTTGATTTTGACAAAATTCATGTATAAGGAGGACTAAATGAATTTCTTTAGTCAGAAAAATAGGATTTTACTTAAGGAACTGATTAAAACGGATTTTAAATTGCGTTATCAAGGTTCTTTCATTGGTTATCTTTGGTCTATTTTGAAACCTTTGATGATGTTTACAATTATGTACCTTGTCTTTGTTCGTTTCTTGAGATTTGATGATGGGACACCACACTATGCAGTAGGCTTGCTTTTGGCTATGATCTTTTGGGGCTTCTTTACAGAGGCTACCAATATGGGGATGCTTTCCATTGTTTCACGAGGGGATCTCTTACGTAAGCTTAACTTTCCAAAGCAAACAATCGTTATCTCATCTGTGCTAGGAGCAGCGATTAATTTCTTGATTAACCTAGTGGTTGTTTTCGTATTTGCCTTGATTAACCATGTTCCGATTGGTTTCAATACTTTGGTTATCATTCCTCTCTTTATTGAGGTGCTATTGATGGCAATGGGAGTTGCTTTTATTCTATCAGCACTCTTTGTTAAATACCGTGATATTGGTCCAGTTTGGGAAGTAGTACTTCAAGCTGGTATGTATGCGAGCCCAATTATCTATTCCATCACTTACCTTCTTCAAAGAAATCAAGAGTTTGTTGCAAAGATTATGATGCTTAATCCGATTGCCCAGATTTTACAGGATATGCGTCATTTTATCATTGACCCAGTTAACCCAAGAGGATGGGATATTATTAACAATAAGTTGATTGCTTTTGTTCCTTATGCGATTCCTGTAGTGATTTTTATCATTGGTTTCCTTGTCTTTAATCGAAATGCGAAACGATTTGCGGAGATTCTATAATGTCAAATAATATTGCTGTAAAAGTAGATCATGTAAGTAAGTATTTTAAATTACCAACTGAGGCGAGTCAGAGTTTGAGAACGACTCTAGTCAATCGCTTTAAAGGAATTAAAGGGTATACTGAACAACATGTCTTAAAAGATATTTCATTTGAAGTTGAAAAGGGTGATTTCTATGGAATTGTTGGACGTAATGGTTCTGGTAAATCAACACTTCTAAAAATTATTTCTGAGATTTATGTCCCAGAAAAAGGTAAGGTTACCATTGATGGTAAGCTGGTATCTTTCATTGAGCTTGGGGTTGGGTTTAATCCGGAATTAACTGGTCGTGAGAATGTCTATATGAATGGTGCCATGCTTGGTTTTTCAACAGAAGAAGTAGATGCCATGTATGATGACATTGTAGACTTTGCTGAACTTCATGATTTCATGAATCAAAAGTTGAAGAACTACTCAAGTGGTATGCAGGTTCGTCTAGCCTTTTCAGTTGCTATCAAGGCTCAAGGTGATATTCTTATCTTGGATGAAGTCTTAGCCGTAGGTGACGAGGCCTTCCAACGTAAGTGTAATGACTATTTCATGGAACGTAAGCAATCTGGAAAGACAACTATCTTAGTTACCCATGACATGTCAGCAGTTAAAAAATACTGTAATAAAGCAGTTTTAATTGAACATGGTTTAGTCAAAGTTGTAGGTGATCCAGACGAAGTTGCTAACCAATATAGTTTTGATAATGCTGCTGGTCAAAAGGTTTCAAACGACGACGTTGTTGTTGAAAATCCTAAAATCACTGATTTACAAGTAAAACTCTTGAATGACAATATTATCAGTCCTGACCAAGATATTTCATTTGAGATTTCATATGATGTCAATGAGGATATTGAGACCTATATTGCCTTTTCATTGACAGATATTGACCGTGGTATCTGGATTTATAATGACAATTCCATGGACAATAAAACGAGTGGTTCTGGAAGAAAAACACTCACATATAAATGTAGTCTTGCCCATCTTAATAACATTAAGCTTAAGCTTCAGGTTTCTGTTCGAGATAAGGAGGATCAGATGATTGCTTTTGCTGATTCAGATAACTCACCAGTTATTCTCTTGAATCGAACTGATATTGAAGATGATGATAAGTCTGCTAAAGATTCTGCAACTGGTATGGTTCAGAGAAATGGAAAATGGGAGATTCAAGAATAAATGAAACGTCTCTTATTGTATGTTCATTATAATAAGTACGACGAATTAAGTGGTCATGTGCTCTACCAATTGGAGCAACTTCGACCACTTTTTTCTAAACTTATTGTGATTTCAAATAGTCAACTAACGGAATCGGCAACATTAACTCTCAAAGAGCTTGGCATAGATGAAGTTATCCAGAGAGAGAATCTGGGCTTTGATTTTGCAGCTTGGAGAGATGGTATGGCTCATATTGGATTCGAACATTTAACAGACTTCGATTCGGTTACACTCATGAATGATACTTGCTTTGGTCCTATATGGGATATATCTGACCTAGTTGAAAGTTTTGAACAACGCCAGAATGTTGATTTTTGGGGGATGACGAATTTTAGAAAGACCAAATATTTCGATGAGCATCTGCAAAGTTATTTTATATCTTTCAAAAAACATGTTGTCGATTCAGAAACCTTTCAACAATTTTGGACTTCTATAAAGACTTTTACCGATGTTCAAGATGTTATTGATAATTATGAAACTAGGGTTACTAGTGTTCTTACTGAGGCGGGGTATCGTTATGATGCTGTCTTTAATACTATTGATGCAGAGGCAGAAGACTTAATTCACCCTGATTTTTCTTACTATAGACCGATAAGTACACTTGAACATAAGGTACCGTTCATTAAACTAAAAGCATTTACTGACAATGAAAAAAAGGGAAGACTACTTTTAGACTATATTACTAAGCTATCGGCATATCCAGTAGCACTAATTAAGTCCCATCTTAACAGCTACCATTCGCCAGATAGCTTAGTCATTTTAGATGAAAAAATCATCGAACCCTTATTTCATTCGGTAAGTGGGAAAGGCTATCATTCGGCTATCCATGTACATATTAGTGACCTTGAGAGACTAAAAGTTTTCTCTGATAAAAAGTTATCTGCCTTTTATTATTTCACTTTATCAAGCCATTTGGATAAAAATATCGTTGAGAACACCTTATTAAATAGCTTTGATAAAGATAGATTTCAGCTAGTCTCTCAAAGATTTGATAATCATTACCATGCCTTAGTATCCTTGGCATCTCAGCTTAGCGAGTATGACTTTGTTGGGCATTTTCACACAGAAGACTTTGGAAATGAGGGCAAACTTGTTGATGAAGCTACAAGACTTGCTTTAGTGGATATGTTATTAGATGAAGAGAAAGTGGCATCAATCTTTGACCATTTTCCAGAGGTTGGTCTGGTTTTTGCTGATTTATCAAAAGAACTCTATTGGACAGATGCAATTGGTGCCTTAAATCAAGAACAAACTGTTAAACTAACTGACGAATGTCAAAAAGTAATCAATCATTCGCTTCATATTTTTCAAGGTTCTATGTGGTTATCAAAAGATTTTCTAGAAAAAATTATTCTTAAGTATAAGCAAGCTTTCTATGACTTTGATGAGGATACCCTTTCTTATCTTTTCTATCGAAAAGCCTGGGATCTAGGAATTGATTATCGCATTATTTCTTCTGAAAAAATATCTTTTGCAGAACGTTATAAGCTCCATCTTATTGAAATGTCGCAGGTAGCAGAACCACTGACATTAAAGAAAAAATTTTCAGCATATCGAAAAGCCTTGTTAAAGAAATTAGGTTTAAAAGAATCTTCAGCTGTTTAACTTCCCCTCCCACTTACGAATAGGTAAGTAGGAGGTTTTTTCTTATGTATAGTATTGTAGCTGAGGAGTCGGGGCTTTTGCCTCGTGAACGACTCTTACAGAAGGGAGCAGAGGTGTTGTCTGACCAAGAGCTGTTGGCGATAGTACTGCGGACGGGGACTAAGTCTGAGTCGGTTCTATCTATGGCCAATCGTATTTTGAAAGGGATGACGAGTTTGGCGGATTTGTCTCGTTTGTCCTTGAATGAGCTTCAGGAGATTTCTGGTATTGGGCGTGTGAAATCCATTGAGCTCAAGGCTATGGTGGAGTTGGCTAAGCGGATTGAGAAGGCTGAGTTGGCTCGTTCCGAGCAGATTATGTCCAGTCAGCAGGTGGCCCGTCGTATGATGTTGGATATTGGGGACAAGCCTCAGGAGCATCTGGTGGCTATCTATTTGGATACGCAGAATCGTATTATTCAGCAAAAGACGGTTTTTATTGGTGGGGTCCGTCGTTCGATTGCTGAGCCACGTGAGATTTTACATTATGCCTGTCATCTGATGGCAACTTCCTTGATTGTGGTTCACAATCATCCTTCGGGGGAAGCCTATCCTAGTCGTAATGATATTGATTTTACTCAAAAGATTAAGCGGTCCTGTGATGATTTAGGGATTTGTCTGCTTGATCATCTGATTGTTGGCAAATCGACCTATTATTCCTTTCGTGAGGAGAGGGAGGATTTTGAGCTTTAGATTGAGCCGATGGAATAAAGACAAGAAAAAGCAACTGAGTGCAGTCTCAGTTGCTTTTAAAGTTCGTTAACGACGTATTCAAAGAGTTTGAGGTCTTCTTCACGTTTGTCTAGGAGAAGCTCTGGGTGCCACTGTACACCAAGAAAGCGAAGGTCTGGACTATTTGACTCAACAGCTTCGACTGTGTTGTCCTCAGGATCACGCGCAATGACACGAAGGTCAGAGGCCAAGTGTTTGATACTTTGATGGTGGAAGGAGTTGATAGAGGTTCCACATCCGTAGATTTCTGCCAACTTGCTGTTCTCATCAACAATCATCTCATGGTAGAGGTAATCAGACGGCTTGTCCTGCCAGTGATGCTCAATATCTTGATGGAGGCTACCACCTAGTGCGACATTCATGAGTTGGGTTCCACGACAGATTGAAAAGATGGGTTTCTTCTGCTTAGTGGCTTCCTCGATGAGTGCCATTTCAAAGATATCCCGTTCGAGGAAGAAGTCATCTTCACTGGCATGGTTCTCTTCGTTGTAGAATTTAGGGTCAACGTTTTGCCCACCGATCAGGATAAGCTTATCAATCATGGAGATGTAGTTCTTGGCTTCCGAAGGATCGGATACTGGTAGTAGGATTGCTAGGCCACCGGCTCTTTGAACTCCTTCTACAAAGCCAGATGGGGCATAGGACCAGTTGATGTCTTCATGGGCTGGATTAGGCCTTACATTGGCAGTGATTCCGATAATTGGTTTAGTCATTGTTTCTCCTTGATTTTTCTTCTTCTTTCATGAAATAGAGTAGGGTTTGTAGTTCGCTAGTCAAGTCTACGTATTGGACTACCACATGGCGTGGAAGATTGAGGTTGACCGGAGAGAAACAGAGAATGCCTTCAATTCCGGCATCAACCAAAAGATCAGCCACCTCCTGGGCCTTAACTGATGGCACTGTCAGGATGGCTGTTTTGATATCTTCTTGGGCAATCTTGTCCTTAATTTGGGAAATCCCATAGATAGGAATCTTGTCCTCGGTTTGAGTTCCAACCAATTCGTTATCGTCTGTATCAAAAGCCATGACCAGCTGCATGCGGTTACGCTCTTGAAAACGGTAGTGGAGGAGGGCACGCCCAACATTCCCAACACCTACGAGGAGTACCTTGGTAGTCGCATTGTCATTTAGGAGTTCAGCGAAAAATGTCATCAGCTTGTTTACGTCATAACCAAAACCACGGCGACCTAGCTCACCAAAATAGGAGAAGTCACGACGAACAGTAGCAGGGTCAATCCCAATCGCTTCAGCAATTTGTTTAGAGCTTGCTTTATCGATATTTTCACGATGGAATCGTTTGAAAATACGATAGTAGAGAGAGAGACGTTTGGCAGTGGCGTTTGGGATGTTTTTCTCAAATGTCATTGATCGCTTTCCTTTCTTTAATTAGTATGATTCTCCTATATTTTAAGAAAAGTTTGTGAAGATTGCAACAAAATAGTGTAGATGAGGCGATATAAAAAACCTATCACATGGATAGGCTATTTCTATGTATTAAGAAAGAAGTTTAGACTTCTTCTTGCTCGAAAACGTTACGATCAACCAAACTCTGCATCAAGAAGTAGAATTTTTCTTGCAAGATGTGGTGATCTTCATTTTTAAAGATATTAACGTTACGAAGGCCAGATTTGTCTGTGATAGACAATTTGAAGCCGGTCAAGTCTTTGTTAATAGTGATTTTGAGTGGGAAACCTTCGCCTGAGTTAGGCACTTTTTCGAGAAGGCGGTGCAACTCGTAGTTTCCGATTTTATTTTGCACAAAAGTCGTATCACGTAGAGTGAATTTTTTGACATTAGGACTGATGGTGTAACGGTACTTACAGTCAGTCAAATGAATGCTTTTTTCAAATGCCATGTTAGTCTCCTATGATTTGATTAAGTTTTTCTGCTAGGGCCTGGAGTTCTTCAGCGGTATTTTCCTCTGATAAACTAATGCGAATGGCTGTTTTTAGCTTGTCAGAATCCTTGCCATAGAGGGCCTGGATGACATGGCTAGGGTCAACAGTTCCAGCAGTACAAGCAGAACCTGTTGAGACAGCAAAGCCTGCTAGGTCTAACAAGGTTAAGAGAGGCCCATTTTCCTTACCAGTAAAGCTAATATTGATAACGTGAGGTAGGCTAGGTCCTCCACCATTGATTTCATAAGGAATGGTAAGGGAATCTAGAAAGGCCTGACGAATCTTTTCAACATGCTGGTAATTGTCTTGGTAGTGGTCGCTAGCTTGTTTGTAAGCTGCGGTCATACCTGCAATCCCGACCAGGTTTTCAGTACTGGCACGGCGTTTTTCTTCTTGCTCACCACCGTGAAGTAGGTTGTCAAAATGCAAATCGTTATGGTAGAGCAAGCCGACACCTTTAGGTCCGTGGAATTTATGGGCACTAATAGAGAGAAAATCGGCTCCAAGTTCCTCTGGGTGAATAGGAAGCTTTCCTGCTACCTGAACGGCATCGACGTGAAAGGCAGCTTGGTGATTGGCAAGCAAGTCACCAATTTCCTTAATAGGAAGTAATTGGCCAGTCTCATTATTGGCATACATAACAGAAACTAGAATGGTATCGTCACGTAAGGCATCAGCGATTTGTTGGGCAGTAATGACTTGATTTTTTGGTTGAATATAGGTTACTTCAAAACCAAAACGCTCTTCCAAGTAGGCCATGGTGTGAAGGACAGAGTGGTGTTCAATAGCAGTTGTAATCAGGTGCTTACCTTTAGATTGATTGGCTAGGGCGTAACCTTTGATAGCTGTATTGTTTCCTTCAGTCCCACCAGAAGTGAAAATAAGCTTACGAGCAGGGACTTCAAAGTATTTGGCCATTTCTTCACGGGCTTCACGAAGTTCCTTAGAAGCCTGTCGACCGTAAGCATGGAGGCTGGATGGATTTCCAAAGGTTTCAGTCATGACATGTGTCATAGCTGAAATAGCAGCAGTATTTAAAGGAGTTGTTGCTGCATTGTCCAAATAAACCATAGCTTAGTCCTCGTTTGCAGTGTAAGCAAAGAGTGGGCTAAGTGGTTGACGTTCGAAAATACGAGTAGTAGCGTTAGCGATTAGCTTACTTGCTGAAATGTATTTAACGTTTGTAGGAACTTTTTCTTTAGTTGCAACTGAATCTGTCACCAAGATTTCTTTAATTGGGGCAGCGTTGAGGACTTCTGCAGCACCTCCTGCAAAGAGACCGTGACTAGCTACTGCATAGATGTCTTTAACGCCACCACGTTCAAGGATTTTAGCAGCTTCAGCAAACGTTTTACCAGTATTAAGGATATCATCAACCAAGATTGCTGTTTTTCCTTCAACCTCACCGATGATGTAGCCTTCTTCACGTTCTGAATCATCTTGGGCGTAGTCAATGATAGCGATTGGTGCATCAAGGTAGTCCGCCAAGCTACGAGCACGTTTAACACCCGAGTTTTTAGGGCTAACAACGACAACATCACTTCCTGTGAATCCTTTTTTGTTGTAGTATTCAGCAAACAAAGGCATTGTGAAGAGGTTATCTACTGGGATATCGAAGAATCCTTGAACTTGGACAGCGTGAAGGTCAAGCGTCAAGAGACGATTGACACCAGCTTTAACTAGCATATTGGCAATCAATTTAGCAGTGATTGGTTCACGTGACGCAGCGATACGGTCTTGACGTGCATAACCAAAGTAAGGCATAACAACGTTGACAGAGTTAGCACTGGCACGTTTGCAGGCATCAATCATGATGAGCAATTCCCAAAGGTGGTCGTTAACAGGGTTGCTAGTAGATTGGATGATATAGATATCGTCCCCACGAACAGACTCTTCAATGTTGATCATGATTTCACCGTCAGAAAATTGACGTGAAGATACTTTACCAAGTGGCAATCCAGTAGCCTCAGCAATTTTTTCAGCAATTTCTGGGTTTGAGCTGAGCGAGAACAATTTCAATTGTGGGTTTGCTTTTTGATGTACCATGACGATGGTGACTCCTTTAAAAAAATAAGATGCTAAGCCCAGTTAGGGCTATTGTAATAAAACTACAGATAGTTCTATTTTAGCAAAAAGAAGCAGAAATTTCAGCCTTCAAAGTGTGATATTAGTGAAAAATACCGAACCTTTGTTAGATAAAATTCCTTTGTATGCGTTTTTAGAGAAATCTATTATCCTCTGAAGTTCTAAATACTTGTGGTATTTGAAGCTGCATGTGTTTAAAATAAAAAAACAAGGAGCCAACTCCTTGTCTAAATTTTAGTCTTTGTCTCGTTTGAGGGTAGCTACAAAGCGTGCAACCTTACTCTTGGCGTACTTAAAGTCAATGTTATTTTCTTTAAGAAAGGCATCAAAGTCGTCTTTACCTTTCTCAGCATCCGAAACTTCTAGTTCAAGCTCGTAATCTTTCTTATCAGCATAGACATTGACATCAAGAGCCATGAGGCCGATGTTGGTCTGGTACTCGCGACGAGTTGTGGTCAAATGTCCGAGGATGGTTAGGTCCTCTAGTTTAACCCCACGTTCTAAAAGAATGGATTTGATTTGACAATCAGGAAAGTCCAGCGACTTAGTCAAAGCCTTAGCATCCGCACAATCCATGGTAACGTTGTACTCCATGTTCCCGACTTTTTCAGGGATTTTCAAGGTCAGCTCACCATGAGTGGGAAGTGTCCTAATACGCAAAGACAACTTTTTATTTCTCATGTCACTCTGAGGAGTGTCGATGTAGTAGTTTGTTTGCGTAACAGGTGTCACATGGGAGAAAAGCATCGCTAAACGATTGTACTCGTCTTTGGTGAGTAGAGTCTTGTACTCTATCTCTAAATGGTTCATGTGTGTCCTCCCTTGTGCTTTCAAATGTGGTATAATATAACAGATTGTATTTATTTTATAAAAAACTAAAGCTTTTGACAAGGAGGAGTCCTATCTTGACCATGGATTGGGAAGAATTTCTAGACCCCTATATTCAGGCCGTAGGTGAGCTCAAAATCAAGCTCCGAGGCATTCGTAAACAATTTCGTAAGCAAAATCGTCACTCGCCCATTGAGTTTGTGACGGGACGTGTGAAGTCAGTGGCTTCCATTGAAGAGAAGATCGCCCTTCGTGGCCTTTCGATTGAAAATTTGGCTCAAGATATGCAGGATATCGCTGGTCTCCGAGTCATGGTCCAATTTGTCGATGATGTGGATGAGGTTTTGGCTTTGCTTCGTCATCGTAGTGATATGACTATTGTTTCAGAGCGAGACTATATCAGAAACCGTAAAAATTCGGGTTATCGCTCTTATCATGTTATTATCTCTTATCCCGTTGACACCATTGATGGTCGTAAGGAGATTCTTGCAGAGATTCAGATTAGGACTTTGGCCATGAACTTTTGGGCCACCATTGAACATTCCCTTAATTACAAGTATCAGGGGAATTTTCCTGAGGAGATTAAACTTCGCTTGGAAACTACGGCCCGCATGGCTTATGAGCTTGACGAAGAAATGCGGAAGATACGTGATGATATTAGAGAAGCCCAGTTGCTTTTTGATCCAATTAATAGAACTTTGAAGGATAGTGTAGGAAATAGTGATGACACAGATGAAGACCTCTTCGGATGAGATGAAGGTAGCTATTATTGCCAATGGCAAACCCCAAAGTAGGCGTGTTGCCTCGAAACTTTTTAATGCCTTTCGAGATGATCCTGATTTTTATTTGACCAAGAAAAACCCAGATGTGGTCATCTCAATTGGTGGTGATGGCATGTTGCTATCGGCCTTTCATATGTATGAAAAAGAGCTTGCGCGTGTGCGTTTTGTAGGGATTCACACGGGTCATCTAGGCTTTTATACGGATTATTTGGATAGTGAAGTGGATCAATTAATCGAGACGCTTCGAAAAGATAGTGGTGCAAAGATTTCTTACCCTCTTTTGAATGTCAAATTGACCCTGGCTGATGGTCGTTCTTTTACGTCGATTGCCCTCAATGAAGCAGCCATCAAGCGTAATGAGAAAACCATGGCAGCAGATGTTTGCCTTAATGATGTCTTGTTTGAGAGCTTCCGTGGTGACGGGCTGTCGGTGTCAACGCCTACAGGATCAACGGCCTACAATAAATCCTTGGGTGGTGCGGTCCTTCATCCCACCATTGAAGCCTTGCAACTGACTGAGATTGCCAGTCTTAATAATCGTGTTTATCGTACCCTAGGAAGTCCCCTTATTGTACCTAAGCATGAGAAGATTACGGTTTATCCTACCCGAATGGGAAGCTACACTCTATCCGTTGATAATAAAACCTATACCAACCGTAATGTGAAAAAGGTAGAATTCTCAATTGACCAACGTAAGATTTCCTTTGTGGCTAGTGCCAGCCATACAAGTTTCTGGGAACGTGTACGTGATTCCTTTATTGGAGACATGGAAGAATGAGATATGAGTTTACAGTAGGGCGTTCTTGTCGGGTTAAGACCTTTTTGAAGGAGCACGATATTTCTAAAGGGCTACTGGCCAAGATTAAGTTTGAGGGCGGTCATATTTGGGTCAATGGTGAGGAGCAGTTTGCGACTTATCCTGTCCATGAAGGAGATGTGGTTGCCATTGAAATCCCTGATGAGGCACCGCACGAGACCTTGAAACCTATCCCTTTTGACTTGGATATTGTCTATGAGGATGATAACTTCTTGGTGATCAATAAACCTTATGGCTATGCCAGTATTCCAAGTGTTAACCATGATAATACCATGGCTAATTTCGTTAAACATCACTTCGTTAGCAACAATTATCCTAACCAGCGTGTGCATATTGTGACACGTCTGGATAAGGACACGTCTGGTCTCATGCTGTTTGCTAAGCATGGTTATGCCCACGCGCGTATGGATAAACAGTTGCAGCAGAAGTCTATTAAGAAGCATTACTATGCCTTGGTTGAAGGTGATACAAAACTTGAGGAGCAGGGTGAAATCATTGCACCGATTGCGCGTGATGTAGATTCTATTATTACACGTCGGGTTCATAAATCGGGGAAATATGCCCACACTAGCTATCGCTTGGTAGCTGATTATGGTAGGGTTAAACTGGTTGATATCAATCTTCATACCGGACGTACGCACCAGATTCGTGTGCACTTTGCCCACCTAGGTTTGCCTCTTTTGGGAGACGACCTTTATGGCGGGTCCCTAGACTATGGTATTAAGCGTCAAGCCTTGCATTGTCACCGTCTTGCATTTGTTGATCCTTTCACCAAAAAAGAGATGGTCCATGCATCTTCCTTGACAGATGATTTTGAAATCGTTATCATGAATTTACAAACTAAAAAAGATTGATTGAGGAATTTTTTTATGCGTAGTCTATTTGGTGAACTTCGTGAACATATTTTAGGGAAAGGTGTTAAGATTGTTTTCCCTGAGGGTAACGACGACCGTGTGGTTCGTGCAGCAGCCCGTTTGAAATTTGAAGGATTGGTTGATCCTATTATTTTGGGAGACCCAGCAGAGGTTCACAAAATCTTGAACGATCTTGGTTTTGCAGACTTTAACTATACAATTGTTAATCCTGAAACCTATGAAGATTTCGAGGAAATGAAGGAAAAATTTGTTGAAATCCGTAAAGGGAAAGCGACAATGGAAGATGCGGAAAAGTTGCTTCATGATGTCAACTATTTCGGTGTTATGCTAGTTAAACTTGGTCTTGCTGATGGGATGGTTTCAGGTGCTATTCACTCAACAGCGGATACGGTACGTCCGGCCCTTCAAATTATCAAAACAAAACCTGGTATTTCTCGTACATCAGGTGTCTTCCTTATGAACCGTGAAAATACCGATCATCGCTTGATGTTTGCTGACTGTGCTATCAATATTGAACCAAATGCTCAAGAGTTGGCAGAAATTGCAATTAATACTGCTGAAACAGCTCAAGTTTTTGGTATTGATCCTAAAGTGGCCATGCTTAGCTTCTCAACAAAAGGTTCTGCTAAATCGCCAAAAGTTGACAGGGTTGTTCAAGCAACAAATATTGCTAAAGAAATGCGTCCTGACTTGGCTATTGATGGGGAGTTGCAGTTCGATGCAGCATTTGTTCCAGCAACAGCAGCTATTAAGGCTCCAGATAGTGACGTAGCAGGACATGCTAATGTCTTTGTCTTCCCTGGCTTGCAAGCAGGTAACATTGGATATAAGATTGCCCAACGTTTGGGAATGTTCGAAGCTATCGGACCAATCTTACAAGGTCTTAATAAACCTGTTAACGACCTTTCTCGTGGGGCTAGTGCTGAAGATATTTACAATTTGGCGATTATTACAGCTGCTCAAGCTCTTAATAGCTAATTTTAACTTAGAAACAGAGGTTTAACCAAGGTGTTAGGCCTTTTTGTTTTATGCATGACTGGTGATTAAAAATAAATCGATTAAAGTAGCTAGAAATCCAGAAAACACAAGGGACTGCTGAATTTTTCGTATTTCATCAGGTGCAATAATTGTGCAAAATAGTCTGATAATGACTCCTTTTCTTGATTATTTATGCTATAATGAAAGAGTAAAATTTTATTTTTTGGAGAAATCTTATGAAAAAAAGCAAATGGTTAGCCCTTGCGGGTGTGGCACTCCTCAGTGTAGGTGCCTTAGCGGCTTGTTCTTCTAAGTCAAGTACTAGTGGAACGACTTATGGTTATGTTTATAATTCAGATCCAGAATCATTGGATTACATCACTTCAAATACAGGACCTACTAAGACAGCTGTGACAAACGGTGTAGATGGTCTTATGGAAGCAGATAAATATGGAAATCTTGTCCCTTCAGTAGCTGAAGATTGGTCTGTCTCTCAAGATGGTCTGACTTATACTTATAAAATCCGTAAGGGTGTTAAATGGTACACTTCAGATGGTGAAGAGTATGCTGATGTGACTGCTAAGGACTTTGTGACTGGTCTTAAGCATGCGGCTGATTCCAAAGCTGGAGCCCTCTATTTGGTACAAGATTCTATTGCAGGCTTGTCTGACTACCTCTCTGGTGCCAATAAAGATTTCTCAAATGTAGGTGTCAAAGCAATCGACGATCACACATTGCAATATACCCTTAAAAAACCAGAACCATACTGGAATTCTAAGACAACCTATGGTTTGCTCTTCCCGGTTAACGAAGACTTTCTTAAGAATAAAGGAAAAGATTTTGGTAAGTCAACAGACCCAACCTCTATCCTTTATAACGGTCCTTTCCTTCTTAAATCTTTGACAGCTAAATCATCTATCGAGTTGACTAAGAATGAGAATTATTGGGATAAGAAGAACGTGCATTTCGACGCTATCAAATTGTCATATTATGATGGTTCTGACCAGGAGGCTCAAGAGCGTAGCTTCTCAGATGGTGCTCTCAGCATTGCACGTGTCTTCCCTATGAGCTCTAACTATGCGTCAGTAGAAAAGAAATATAAAGATAATATTTATTACACAGCACCAGGTGCGTCTACAGCAGCTATTGGTGTGAATATTGATCGTCAAAGCTATAAATTCTCAGCTAAGAAGACAGATGCTGAAAAGACATCAACTAAGAAGGCTCTTCTAAACAAAGACTTCCGTCAATCAATCAACTTCGCTATTGATCGTACAGCTTATCAATCTCAAGTAAATGGTAAAGATGGGGCAGCTCTTGCTCTACGTAACCTCTTTGTTCCTTCTGATTTTGTCAGTGCAGGTGATAAGACCTTCGGTGACCTTGTGACAGACAAGATGAGCACTTACGGTGATGAATGGTCTGGTGTCAATTTTGCGGATGGTCAAGATGGTCTCTACAATGCGGAAAAAGCTAAGACTGAGTTTGCCAAAGCCAAAGAAGCTCTTCAAGGTGAAGGTGTTCAATTCCCAATTCACTTGGACCTTCCAGTTGATCAAAGTTCTAAACTTAATGTTGCTCAAGCTCAATCATTGAAACAAACGATTGAAAAATCATTGGGCAGTGAAAATGTCGTTATCGATATCAACCAGTTGTCATCTGATGATATGCAAAATGCAACCCTTAATGCGGCAAATGCGGCAGCAGAAGACTGGGATATTTCAAACGGTGTGGTTTGGGGTCCAGACTATCAAGATCCATCAACTTACCTTGATATCTTTAAGACAACTTCAAGTGAAAATACCAAGACTTTCATGGGTTATGATGATCCAAACAATGCGGCCGCAGCTCAAGTAGGTCTTAAAGATTATGATGCCTTGCTTGATTCAGCAGCTTCAGAAACAACAGACCTCAACGCTCGTTACGATCGCTATGCCCAAGCTCAAGCATGGTTGGAAGATAGCTCGCTTGTCATTCCATTGACTGTTGGTAACGGTGCAGCACCAGTTATTTCACGCTTGACACCATTTACGGGTGCTAGCATGCAAGTGGGTGATAAGAACTCATCAGACTACTTCAAATATGTGAAACCACAAGAAAAAGTAGTTACTAAGAAAGAATATGAACAAAGTCGTGAAAAATGGCTTAAAGAAAAGAAAGCATCTAACGAAAAAGCTCAAAAAGATCTTGAGAAACACGTTAAATAATATTCTTGAGAAAAAGGCAGTTAGCCTTTTTCTTTTGTCCAAAAAGGGCTAATCCATAGTGTTCGTAAGGGGTAAAATTGTGAGAAAGTCAGTATAAGACAAAATATTCTGAAAATTGTACTCATCTTATTTTTTATGGTATAATGTAGGCATATAAAAAAGATTTTTTGGAGAATGCTTATGAAAAAAAGTAAATGGTTGGCCCTTGCGGGTGTTTCCCTTCTAAGTGTTGGGGTTTTAGTGGCTTGCTCATCAAAATCAAACACTTCAAGCAATACTTATAACTATATTTATACTGCTGATCCTGAGACATTGGATTACCTTATTTCCAATAAAGGTTCAACGACTGACGCTGTGACAAATGGTGTCGATGGCCTTTTGGAAAACGATAAATATGGTAACTTGGTACCTTCTATTGCCAAGGACTGGACTGTTTCAGCTGATGGTTTGACTTATACTTACAAACTTCGTAAAGGAGTTAAATGGTATACTTCAGACGGTGAAGAGTATGCAGAAGTAACAGCTAAAGACTTCGTAACAGGTCTTAAGCATGCTGCTGATAAAAAGACAGAGTCAATTTACTTGGCAAAAGATTCTGTAGTAGGTCTTGCTGATTATTTCAATGGTACTGATAAAGACTTCTCTAAAGTTGGCGTTAAAGCACTTGATGATTACACTCTTCAGTACACACTTAAACAACCAGAACCTTACTGGAATTCTAAGATGACTTATTCTCTCTTCTGGCCTGTAAATGAAGAGTTCCTTAAGTCAAAAGGGGATAGCTTTGGTAAATCAACAGATCCATCATCTATCCTTTATAATGGTCCATACATCCTTAAGTCGTTGACAGCTAAATCATCTATTGAGTTGGCTAAAAATGAAAACTACTGGGATAAGAAAAATGTCCACTTCGATGGCATTAAACTTTCTTTCTATGATGCATCAGACCAAGAATCGCTTGTTCGTAATTTCACTGATGGCGCTTATAGCCAAGCACGTCTATATCCAACAAGCTCAAACTTTAATTCAGTAGAAAAACAATATAAAGATAATATCTTCTATACACAACCATCTGCAGATATTGGTGGGGTTGGTGTTAATATTGACCGTCAGTCTTACAACCATACATCTAAGAAGACTGATGCTGAAAAAGATTCAACTAAGAAAGCTCTTCTTAACAAGGATTTCCGTCAATCAGTTAACTTTGCTATTGACCGTACAGCTTATTCAGCACAACTTAATGGTGAAAAAGGTGCAGCACTTGCTGTTCGTAACCTTCTTGTGAAACCTGATTTTGTTTATGCTGGTGACAAGTCATTCGGTGATTTGGTAACTGAAAAGATGCCTTCATATGGTGACGAGTGGTCAGGTGTTAACCTTAAAGACAGCCAAGATGGTCTCTTCAACGCTGATAAGGCTAAGACTGAATTTAATAAAGCTAAGGAAGCTCTCCAAGCACAAGGTGTTCAATTCCCAATTCACTTGGACCTTCCAGTTGACCAAGCTGCAAAACCAACTGTAGCACGTGCACAATCTTTGAAACAATCTGTTGAAAAGACACTCGGAAAAGAAAATGTGGTTGTAGACGTTCATCAAATGTCTCAAGATGATCTTCTTAACAGTACTTTGTATGCAGCTAACGCAGCAGCAGAAGACTGGGATATCAATATTTCAGTTGCTTGGGCACCTGACTACGAAGACCCATCAACATTCCTTGATATCTTCAAGACAACAGCTAGTGAGAACACAAAAACTTACATGGGATTCGACGATCCTAACAATGCAGCAGCAGCTCAAGTAGGTCTTAAAGACTTTGATGCTTTGGTTGATAATGCAGCTAAAGAAACAAGCGACCTCAACGTACGTTATGAACGTTATGCAGAGGCACAAGCTTGGTTGGAAGATAGCTCACTCTTCATGCCACTTATGGTTAACAAGGGTGCTGCTCCAATGGTAGCTCGTTTGACACCATTCTCAGGTGCTTACTCTCAAGTGGGACCTAAGGGTTCTGACAGATACTTTAAGTACCTTGAGCCTCAAAAAGATGTTGTCACTAAGAAAAACTATGATAAAGCCCGTGAAAGCTGGCTTAAAGAAAAGTCTAAGTCCAACGAAAAAGCTCAAAAAGACCTTGAGAAACACGTTAAATAAAAGGACGATGGAACTTTCTCATTAGATTGGGAAAGTTCTTTTGGAATTAAAGGAAGAGACATGAAAAAATACATTTTATTGAGAACCCTCCGTTCTCTATTGTCAATATTTGTCGTGACGGCCTTGACCTACACGATTATCTATACCATGGTGCCGAGGCGTCTGATTTTCAGACAGGACCCTAACTACAACAAGATTGCTAAGACAGCTGATTCTAAGGCTAACTATGAAAATACAATCTATGAACGTATGGGTTACATTGATTACTATGACACCAAGGAGTTGCAGGAGAAAGCTAGCTCCCTTGATAAGTCGGTAACCACTAAGCCAACAAAAGAAAATAAAGCTATTTACCAAAAATATGTGGATAGTTTAGGACATGGCTGGCGTTTGCATCAATTCAAGCAAAGTAAACAATTCTATGCAACACGTGATGTGCCAGTGCTTGAACGTGTGTTTGGCTTCTATACGCACCTCTTTGAATTTGACAATACTGGATGGGTTAAAGATAAAACAAATCCAAACTTGAAGCGTTACATCCGTATTGAAAATGATCCAGCTATCGGTTGGTCAGTTGTCGGTTCAGGAACTAAGCATAAATATTTGCTTTACTTTAACGGTCAGTTCCCATTTGTTCACCAAAACTTTGTGAAGATGAACCTTGGTACCTCTTATCCAACTTATGCTGAGCAAGGTGTTCTTGATGTTATTACGCAAGGCCAAGGGCAAACACAAAGCTCTGAGGTCAACTTCCCTACTGGTAAGAAGATATCTTCAGTAGATATCTACTCTCGTACTTATAAATCACCAAGTCAGGCTGATGCGAGAGATCGTTCTTACTATGGAAATGACCCATACACAGCTACCAAGAGTCGCTACCAATACCCATCAATGGTGACAAGTTCTGCTATTGCAGGTTTGATTGGTTTGGTCTTGTCTTATGCCTTGGCAATTCCATTGGGATCATACATGGCACGCTTTAAAAACACACTCTTTGATAGTGTGTCAACAGGTGTCTTGACTTTCTTGCTTTCACTACCAACCATCGCCTTGGTTTATATCATCCGTTTGATTGGTTCTGAGATTGGTCTTCCAGACTCCTTCCCTATCTTGGGTGCAGGTGACTGGCGTTCATACGTCTTGCCATCTGTTATTCTCGGTCTCTTGTCAACACCAGGTCTTGCTATTTGGATTCGTCGTTATATGATTGACTTGCAATCACAAGACTTCGTTCGTTTTGCACGTGCCAAAGGGTTGTCAGAACAAGAAATTTCGAATAAACACATTTTCAAAAATGCTATGGTTTCCTTGGTTTCAGGGATCCCAGCATCTATCGTTAGTGTTATCACAGGGGCAACCTTGACAGAAACAATCTTTGCCTACCCTGGTATGGGTAAAATGTTGATTGACTCTGTCCGTGCTTCAAATAACGCTATGGTTGTGGGTCTTGTATTTATTTTCACAGCCCTCACCATCTTCTCATTGCTTGTGGGTGATATCCTTATGACTATGATTGACCCACGTATCAAATTGACATCTAAAGGAGGTAAATAATGGCTTCAATTGATAAAAGTAAGTTCCAATTTGTAAAGCGCGATGATTTTGCCTCTGAAACAATTGATGCGCCGGCCTATTCATACTGGAAATCGGTGATGCGTCAGTTCTTCAAGAAAAAGTCAACAACTGTCATGTTGGGAATCTTGATTGCTATCATTTTGATGAGCTTTATCTACCCAATGTTTTCAAAATTTGACTTTAATGACGTGTCTAAGGTTAATGACTTTAGTGTACGTTATGTGCATCCAAATGCTCAATACTGGTTCGGTACGGACAGTAATGGTAAGTCTCTCTTTGACAGTGTTTGGTTTGGAGCTCGTAATTCTATCCTTATTGCTGTTATCGCTACCTTCATTAACGTTGTTATTGGTTTAGTCGTTGGTGCTGTTTGGGGGATTTCTAAGACCTTTGATATGATTATGATGGAAATCTACAACATCATCTCAAACATTCCTGCCCTCCTTGTCGTTATCGTCTTGACTTACTCATTGGGTGCAGGTTTCTGGAACATGATTTTTGCCATGACTGTCACAGGTTGGATTGGTATTGCTTATACTATCCGTATTCAAATCATGCGTTACCGTGATTTGGAGTACAACTTGGCTTCTCGTACTTTGGGAACACCAACTCCTAAGATTGTGGTTAAAAATATCATGCCACAACTTGTATCAGTTATCGTGACTATGGCTAGTCAGCTCTTGCCAGGATTTATCTCTTACGAAGCCTTCCTTTCTTACTTTGGTTTGGGGCTTCCTGTTACAACGCCTAGTCTTGGTCGTTTGATTTCAGACTATGCACAGAACGTTACAGTCAATGCTTATCTCTTCTGGATTCCATTGACTACCTTGATCCTCGTTTCCCTCTCTCTCTTTATTGTCGGTCAAAACTTGGCGGATGCCAGTGACCCACGTACGCATAGATAGGAGTCCAATATGACAGAAAATAAAAATGTAATATTATCGGCTCGCGATATCGTCGTGGAATTTGACGTTCGTGACCGTGTTTTGACAGCCATTCGAGGAGTTTCCCTTGATCTGGTTGAAGGTGAAGTTTTAGCCTTGGTTGGTGAGTCTGGTTCAGGTAAATCAGTTTTGACTAAGACTTTCACAGGGATGCTTGAAGAAAATGGTCGTGTAGCTAGCGGTTCTATTGATTATCGTGGCCAAGATTTGACCAAACTTAAGAGTCACCAAGATTGGGCACCTATTCGTGGAGCTAAGATCGCGACTATCTTCCAAGATCCTATGACCAGTCTTGACCCAATTAAGACTATCGGTAGCCAAATTGTTGAAGTCATTGTCAAACACCAAGGAAAATCAGCTAAAGAAGCTAAAAAAATGGCCATTGATTACATGGACAAGGTTGGTATTCCTGATGCTGAAAAACGTTTCAACGAATATCCTTTCCAATACTCTGGTGGGATGCGTCAACGTATCGTCATTGCCATTGCCTTGGCTTGTCGTCCTGATGTCCTTATCTGTGACGAGCCAACAACTGCCCTTGACGTAACCATTCAAGCTCAAATCATTGACCTCTTGAAATCACTTAAAGAAGAGTACGGTTTCTCAGTGATTTTCATTACCCATGACCTTGGTGTGGTAGCAAGTATCGCTGACAAGGTTGCTGTTATGTATGCTGGTGAAATCATCGAGTACGCAACTGTTGAGGAAATTTTCTATGAGCCTTGTCACCCATACACTTGGAGCTTGCTTTCAAGCTTGCCACAGTTGGCTGACGATAAGGGTGAGCTTTTCTCTATTCCAGGGACACCACCATCACTTTATACACCAGTTGTTGGAGATGCCTTTGCCTTGCGTTCAGACTATGCCATGCAAATTGACTTCGAGGAAAAAGCACCACAATTCCAAGTTTCAGATACTCACTGGGCTAAGACCTGGCTCTTACATGAGGATGCACCAAAAGTTGAAAAACCTGAGGTTATCCAAAATCTACATGAAAAAATCCGTACTAATATGGGATTTGCACATTTAGGAGATGAGGAGGAAGGCAATGCCTGAGAAGTTAGTTGAAGTAAAAGATGTGGAGATTTCCTTCGGTGAAGGAAGCAAGAAATTCGTTGCTGTCCACAATGCTAATTTTTTCATCAACAAGGGTGAAACCTTTTCCCTCGTTGGTGAGTCTGGTAGTGGTAAAACCACTATCGGGCGTGCCATTATTGGTCTAAATGATACAAGTAATGGTGAGATTATTTTTGACGGTAAGAAAATCAATGGACACTTATCTCACTCTGAGAAAAACGACCTTATCCGTCGTATTCAGATGATTTTCCAAGACCCTGCGGCTAGTTTGAATGAACGTGCAACGGTTGATTACATCTTGTCAGAAGGTTTGTATAACTTCCATCTCTATAAAGATGAGGAAGATCGTAAAGCCAAAATCAAGAAAATCATCAAAGAAGTGGGGCTTCTTGAGGAACACTTGACACGTTACCCTCACGAATTTTCTGGGGGACAACGTCAACGTATCGGGATTGCACGTTCCTTGGTTATGCAACCTGACTTGGTTATCGCTGATGAACCAATCTCAGCCCTTGACGTGTCAGTCCGTGCCCAAGTTTTGAACCTGCTTAAGAAATTCCAAAAAGAGTTGGGATTGACTTACCTCTTTATCGCTCACGACTTGTCAGTGGTCCGTTTCATTTCTGACCGTATCGCTGTTATTTACAAGGGGACAATCGTGGAAGTTGCTGAGACAGAAGAACTCTACAACAATCCTATCCACCCTTACACCAAGTCACTCTTGTCTGCTGTTCCTATTCCAGACCCAATCTTGGAACGTAAGAAAGTCTTGAAGGTTTATGATCCAAACCAACACGACTATTCTGTTGATAAACCAGAGATGGTTGAAGTACGTCCAGGACACTTCGTTTGGGGTAACAAGGCCGAGATTGAGACTTATCGTAAAGAACAAAGTAAATAAGTCTTTTCAATGCAAAAAAAAATCGTGTTCCAAAAGGAACACGGTTTTTCTTTAGTCCAAATTTAAGCGTTTGGTCATGATATAGTAGGTACCAAAGTAACTTGCCGCGATGAGAATGAGAGACTGAACTAGACTAATGATATATGACGAGTTATTAATTGCAGTATATGTTGCATCTCCGGTCAAGGCTGCACCGAGTCCAAAGAAGAAACCAATAAAGAATAGGATAGCCTGAATGGCGAAAAAGGCGACAAATCCCATAAGAACTTTGTTAGTGTTGAAGAGGTTTCCGATACTAATACAGAGGTAATAGAAAAGGATACCAGCAATCATTGACAAGATTGTAGAAGGGATGAATAGGTAGAAAGCGCCTATCTCTTTTAGGATTTGGCCAAAGTAGCTGGTAGCTAGGAGGATATCTTTCATATCAAGGCAGAAAGCAGCTATAATTCCAATCGAAAGAAGTATAACGAGTGATGAAATGATATCTAAAATAAAGGCTACCAAGAGTTTAGACAAGATTAATTGGTGGGCAGAAACTGGGAGCGTATTGGTTAGATAGCCTTCTCTTCCAAAGACAGTCTTTGCAAAGCGTCTAATAATAAGGACTATTGTCGCTATATAAATAGTTCCCCAAACAATAATAGTGGCAAAAACCATCAGTGTGAAGAAAGCAAAAAAGAGTAGACTAGGTTCTTGGTGGCTCTGTTCAGTTACAAAAATAAATTTTTGAAGCATTAAACCCAAGGGGATTGAGAGTAGGATGGCAATACCATAGATGCCGAGATACCATTTACGGACCGATTGTAATTCATACTTAACTAATTTCCAAAACATGCTCATACCTCCTAGTTGTGGAACATCTCTCTAAAGAGTTTGTCGATTGATTTGCCATGGGCTTGACGAATATTATCAGCGTCCCCTTGAAGTTCAATCTGACCGTATTTTAAGAAGATAACTTCATCTAGGACGGATTCAATGTCTGCAATCAAATGAGTTGAAATGATAACAGAAGCATCTTCAGAGTATTGGTTGATGATGGTTTTAAGGATGTAGTCACGTGACGCAGGATCGACCCCACCGATAGGTTCATCAAGGAGATAGAGTTTAGCCTCACGACTCATAACCAAAATCAACTGAACTTTTTCTTTGTTACCTTTTGAAAGGTCTTTAAGGCGCAAATCAGGCTGGAGCTTTAAATCCTGCAAGAGTTGCAAGGCAAGAGGATAGCGGAAGTCAGCATAGAAATCTTGGAAGAAGTCCAAGTAGTATTGGATAGTCTTACTCTCATCTAAATAAGTTGTATCAGGTAGATATGCTACTTGAGCTTTGGTGATAGGTGATGGCTGAAATCCATTAATAGTTACTAAACCAGAAGTTGGTTGAAGGAGGCCATTCAAAATCTTGATGAGAGTTGTTTTACCACTACCGTTTGGTCCTAAGAGACCAATGATTTTACCAGACGGGATGGACATGGTTACATCTCTAAGGGCTGGAATACCATTATAGGTCTTGGTGAGATTTGTTAGAGTTACAATATCAGTCATCGGTCTATAAGTCCTTTCCTGTTTGTTCGATGTAGTCAGTAATGATGGCTTTGATTTCAGGTGAGCTAAAACCAATGGCTGCCATCTCAGTGACAAAGTTTTTCATGAGACTTTGGGCAATCTCATGTCGTTTTTGATCAATAAGTTTTTCATCTTCAGTAACAAAGCGACCAGAGGTACGGGCAGAATAGACCAGCCCCTCTTTTTCAAGTTCTTGGAAGGCTCTTTGTACGGTGTTGGGATTGACCCCGGCTTCCTGAGCAAATTCCCTTACAGGTAGGAGTTGTTGTCCCATACTCAATTCCTTGGAAGCTATCTTCAGTTTGACGCGATAGGCGATTTGGAGATAGATTGGCGATTTTTCATCAAATGTCCAAGCCATAAGAGACTCCTTTCTAAAAGTATAATAGTATTATTCTTGTACTATCGTAATGATACAACTAAAATGATGAATTTGCAAGTAAAATACCATATTTTCTCTAATTTCTTTGGCTTTTCCCAAACTTATATTCCTATTTTTGGTACAATAGGGGCAAGTATATTCGACCTGAAGGGAGATTATTTTGAAAATTTTAGCAACAGATATGGATGGTACCTTTCTAGACCATCTTGGTGCCTATGACAAAGCACGTTTGGATAACCTTTTGGATGCTTGTGAAGCTAAAGATTATGTTTTTACCGTAGCTTCTGGCCGAGCCCTCTTGGCCTTGGAGGAGCTTTTTGATGGGTTTGTGGACCGTATTGCGATTATTGCGGAAAATGGGGCCTTGGTTCAGTACAAGGGTGAGGTCTTGTTCGAGTCCAAGCTAGAACCTAAGGATTATTTGCAAATTGCAGATACAACTTTATCCCTGCCAACTTGTGAGGGAATTCTTTTGTCAGGCCGTCGTGGTGCCTATGCACCAAATGATGCAGATCCAGCCTATCTTAAGGCCATGGAACGTTACTATGAAAATGTCATGGCAACGGACCTTGAAGCGGTCACAGATGATATTTTCAAGGTAACTGCTAAGTTCCAAGGAGATACCATCATGGAACGTGGTGACTACCTCAACACGATTTTTGAGGATATGACAGCTGTGACAACTGGCTTTGATTCTATGGATATCATCCTTAAAGGTGTGGACAAGGGCTTTGGTCTTTACCATCTTTGCCAAGAGTTGGGGCGTCAGGCTTCAGATGTTGTAGCCTTTGGTGATAATCTCAATGATATGGAGATGTTGACCTTTGCGGGTCGTGCGGTTGCTACGGAAAATGCGCGTGATGAGATTAAGGCAGTAGCAGATGAGGTGATTGGTCACCATAAAGATGGTGCAGTCTTTGACTACATGGAAGGATTGGTGGGCTCAGATGTCTGAGATTAAATTACTAGCCTTGGACCTAGATGGAACCCTCTTTACTAAGGATAAGCAAGTAACAGCTGAAAATAGAGCTGCTCTGAAGGCGGCAGAAGCTAAGGGAGTTCATGTGGTCATTACGACTGGTCGTCCTCTGCCAGCTATTACTCATATCTTGGAAGATTTGGGCTTGTTGGATGATAAGCACTATAGTGTGACCTTCAATGGTGGCTTGGTTCAGCGTAATAATGGGGATATTCTCATAAAGAAAGAGATGAGTCGAGAAGATTTAAAGCAGATTTATGCTGTCTTCGAACCTCTAGGGCTCCCTATGGATGTCATCAGTGATGGCATTGTCTATGGTGTGCCAAGTAAAGGCAATCATTCTCTCTATCGTCAGGCTAACCCTACCTTGACCTTCGTTGATGTGGAGAGTATTGATGACATTCCTGAAAATATCGTCTATAATAAGGTAGTTACGGTCTGTGAGGAGGCATTTTTGAATGCCCAAATTCAAAAACTACCTAAACAGCTATACCAGAATTTTGAAGTTTTTAAGTCTCGTGAGATTATCCTTGAAGTCATGCCGAAAGGGGTTCATAAAGCTGTAGGCTTGAAACTTTTGTCTGATTATCTTGCCCTTGATAAAAGTCAGGTTATGGCTATGGGAGATGAGGAAAATGACTTGACCATGTTGGAGTGGGCTGGTCTTGGTGTAGCTATGGCAAATGCTGTTCCTAAGGTTAAGGCTGTTGCCAAGGCAGTAACGACAAAAACTAATGAGGAATCTGGAGTGGCTGAGGCCATCCACAAATATATTCTAGAGAAATAAGGAGAACCAAATGGGTCTATTTGATCGATTATTTGGACAAGAGGAGAACCAGTCACAGGAAACTGTAGCAAAACAGGAAATTTCAGAAACTGAGGCTCTTGATAATCAAGACTTGTCAACAAGTGAAGAAACAAGTGAAAGTCAAGCAGAACAGCTCAGTGAGTCAGAGACTCAAGTAGAAGAGATTTCGTCTACAGAATCTGTTGAAGAAAGCGAAGTAGCGTCTGATGAAGACCTTTCTGTTGATAATCAGGCATCAAGTGAATCAGAGGGCGTATCAGAGTCAGAAGAAAGCCAAGTCGCTGTGGATAACCACTTCGCAGATGTCATGGCTGATTACTATGCTAAAAAGGCTCAGGTAGCTGCTGCTGCAGAAAAAGGTGAAACGGTTACTTTTGAGGCTGTTCAAACTCGTAAAGTTGAGGAAAAACCTGAAGAAGTTCAGGCTTCAAAAACTGAAACAGAACAAGAAAAATACAATCGTACCCTTAAGAAGACGCGTACAGGTTTTGCTGCTCGCTTGAATGAATTCTTTGCGAATTTCCGTCGTGTTGATGAGGAGTTCTTCGAAGAATTGGAAGAAATGCTGATTCTTTCCGATGTTGGTGTTAATGTTGCAACGCAATTAACGGAAGACTTACGTTATGAAGCCCGCCTTGAAAATGTCAAAAAGACTGAAGATTTGCAACGCTTGATTATCGAAAAACTTGTGGACATTTACGAGAAGGATGACGTCTATAAGGAGCAGATTAATTTCCAAGATGGTTTGACAGTCATGCTTTTCGTTGGTGTCAACGGGGTTGGTAAGACAACGTCTATCGGTAAGTTAGCGCATAAATACAAACAAGAAGGCAAAAAAGTCATGTTGGTAGCTGCCGATACCTTCCGTGCAGGAGCGGTTGCTCAGTTGGTTGAGTGGGGACGTCGTGTTGATGTGCCAGTAGTGACTGGTGCTGAGAAGGCTGACCCAGCTTCAGTGGTCTTTGACGGTATGGAAAAGGCTCTTGCTGAAGGAGTTGATGTCCTTATGATTGATACTGCGGGTCGTTTGCAAAATAAAGACAACCTTATGGCAGAGCTTGAAAAGATTGGTCGTATTATCAAACGTGTGGTTCCAGAAGCACCTCATGAAACCCTCTTGGCCTTGGATGCATCAACAGGTCAAAATGCCCTTAGTCAGGCTAAGGAATTTTCAAAAATCACACCTCTTACAGGCCTTGTCTTGACTAAGTTGGACGGTAGTGCCAAGGGTGGTGTGGTTCTAGCCATTCGCCAAGAGTTGGATATTCCAGTGAAGTTAATTGGTTTTGGTGAGAAAATTGATGATATTGGTGAGTTCCATTCAGAAGAATTCATGCAAGGTCTCTTGACTGGTTTGGTTTAAAAGAGTGTTTAAAAAGAGTGAGTACTGGGAAAAGGGATTCACTCTTTTTAATGGTGTCCTCACCTTGAAAAAAGTCACTTTTATTGGTAAAATAGTAAGGAAAAACGCATGCTTTGAAAAGTGAGCTGTAACTTAATCACTGAACAACCCCTAAGCCGTGGAAAGAAACTCCTAGTTCCTGTTTTTACGGTGAGTTATAAGAAGATTTTTAATCTTAGTTTAAGGAGAAGACATGTCTGAACGTGGACTTTTGATTGTTTTTTCAGGACCTTCTGGTGTCGGAAAAGGAACTGTTCGTCAGGAAATTTTTTCAACACCTGACCATAAATTTGAATACTCAGTGTCAATGACCACACGTGCCCAGCGTCCTGGTGAAGTTGATGGGAAGGATTATTTCTTCCGTTCACGTGAGGAATTTGAAGAGCTTATTCGTAATGGTCAAATGTTGGAATATGCTGAGTATGTAGGTAACTACTACGGAACACCTTTGACTTATGTCAATGAAACCTTGGATAAAGGTATTGATGTTTTCCTTGAAATCGAGGTTCAAGGTGCCCTTCAGGTTAAGAAAAAGGTCCCAGATGCTGTCTTCATCTTTTTGACACCACCGGATTTAAACGAGCTTCAAGAACGTTTGGTTGGTCGTGGGACAGATTCTGAGGAAGTTATTGCTCAACGTATCGAGCGTGCGCGTGAAGAAATTGCTCTTATGAGCGAATACGATTATGCCATTGTTAATGACGAAGTGCCTCTAGCTGCTGAGCGTGTTAAACGTGTTATTGAAGCAGAACACTTCCGCGTTGACCGTGTGATTGGCCGCTATCGTAATATGATTTCAGAAAAGAAATTATCAGACAAATAAATTAGAAATAGGTATAGAATTATGATGTTGAAACCCTCTATTGACAAACTTTTGGATAAAGTGCCTTCAAAATATTCATTGGTTATTTTGCAAGCCAAACGTGCCCATGAATTGGCTGCTGGTGCTGAACCAACTCAAGAGTTTACGTCAGTAAAACCAACCCTTCAAGCCCTTGAAGAAATTGAAACTGGAAATGTGACTATTCACCCAGATCCAGAATCTAAACGTGAATTAGCACGTTTGAAAGTGATCCAAGCACGTCTTGCTGCTGAGGAAGAAGAACGTAAAATCAAAGAACAAATCGCTAAAGAAAAAGAAGAAGGCGATAAAATCTAAAATCAAAGTCATGCTTTGGTTTATGAGGAGAGGGGAGCTGAGGCATAGTGTCTCAGCTTCCTTCTTTATGATGATAATCAAGAACTCAGCTTTTCTTGAGCTTGAAAGATACTGGTCTTAAGGAAGTGACAGGAGGAAATTTATGGTTTTAGTAGCACAAATTATTGTAGACGTTCCTCTGATGCAGACGGACAGGCCTTATAGTTACCTTATCCCTGAAGCTATGCAAGGTCAAATTGCCATTGGTATGCGAGTGCATGTGCCTTTTGGTAAAGGAAATCGTCTATTGCAAGGCTTTGTTATTGGCTTCGAGGAGCAGGAGGATTTAAGAGACTTTCCTGAATTAAAACCTATTGCTGAGCTTTTAGATTATGAGCCAGTCCTTAATCAGGATCAACTGGACTTGGCTGATCAGATGCGACATACGGTCTTTTCCTATAAGATTTCTATCTTGAAATCAATGCTACCTGGTCTCCTTAATTCTCAGTACGATAAGGTTATCATGGCGACTGATAAACTAGGTGAAGAAGATAAACAGACTTTTCTTCAGGGGCAGGATCATGTTCTTTTCTCGCAGTTGTCAGAGGAGCAGCGTCAAGCCATTCCTCGTCTGGTCCAGTCTGGGCGTGTAACGGTTGATTACCTTGCTAAGGATAAGCAGAACATTAAGACTGAGAAGCACTATAGTGTTCAAAAGGGCACTCTCGAGACTTTGGCAATTTCACAACGGGCTAAGAGACGTTTGGAGATGCGTGACTTCTTGTTAGAGAAGAGTGAGGCAGGGAAGTTGGCAGACCTCCACAAGCTTTTTTCACGAGATGTGGTTAAGTTTTTCATCGAAGCTGGTGCCTTGGTCATCACTGAAGTTGAGGTCAATCGTGCCGACAGCTACTTTGAAAAGGTAGAGAAGACGGATTTTCTTGAGCTTAATGTTCAACAGGCGCATGCGGTTGAAGAAATGACGCGCCAAATCGGACAAGGTGGCAAACCTTTCTTATTGGAAGGAGTGACGGGATCAGGTAAGACAGAGGTTTACCTGCATCTTATCGAGAGGACCCTGGCTATGGGAAAAACCGCCATTGTCTTAGTGCCAGAGATTTCCCTAACACCCCAAATGACCAATCGTTTCATTTCGCGTTTTGGGGACTTGGTGGCGATTATGCATTCAGGCTTGTCAGACGGTGAGAAATTTGACGAGTGGCGTAAGGTTAAATCTGGTCAGGCCAAGGTTGTGGTAGGAGCGCGTTCGGCTATCTTTGCTCCTTTGGACAATATCGGGGCAATCATTATCGATGAGGAACATGAGGCTACTTATAAACAAGAGTCCAATCCTCGCTATCATGCAAGAGATGTTGCCTTGCTTAGGGCTAAGAGTCATGGAGCTGTGCTTGTCCTTGGGTCAGCAACACCCTCTATTGAGACACGGGCGAGAGCTCAGAAAGGGGTTTACCATTTTCTTGAGTTGACACAAAGGGCTAATCCTCATGCTAAAATTCCGCAGGTGGAAGTGGTGGACTTCAAGGATTTTGTGGGCCGTCAAGAGGCGAGTGATTTTACGCCACCTCTTTTGGAAAAAATCAGGGAACGTTTGGCACGTAAGGAACAAGTCGTATTGATGTTGAACCGTCGTGGGTATTCCTCTTTTGTCATGTGTCGTGACTGTGGCTATGTGGATGATTGTCCGAATTGTGATATTTCACTGACCTTGCACATGGATACTAAGACCATGAATTGTCACTATTGTGATTTTCAAAAAGCAATACCACATGTCTGTCCCAACTGTCAGAGTCGTCAGGTTCGCTATTATGGGACTGGGACACAGAAGGCTTATGACCAGTTAACGGAACTTTTGCCAGAAGCCAGAGTGATTCGTATGGATGTTGATACGACACGTAAGAAAGGTGCTCACGAGAAACTCTTAGAGACTTTTGGAAATGGTAAGGCTGACATTTTGCTTGGGACTCAGATGATTGCCAAGGGCTTGGATTTCCCAAATGTTACCTTGGTAGGGGTCTTGAATGCAGATACATCGCTTAATTTACCAGATTTTCGTTCGGCTGAGCGTACCTTCCAGCTTTTGACACAGGTGGCTGGTCGTGCTGGTCGTGCTGACAAGGAAGGGGAAGTTATTATTCAAACCTATAATCCTAATCATTATGCCATTCGGTTTGCGCAACAACAGGATTATGAAGCTTTCTATGCCTATGAGATGGGGATTCGACGTCAGTTGGCCTATCCGCCATATTTTTATACGGTAGGAATCACGCTTTCTCACAAGGATGAAGAGTTTGTCGTCCGCAAGAGCTATGAGGTTATGGCTTATTTAAGAGAGTACTTGTCAGACAAGGTGACCTTCCTAGGGCCAACGCCTAAGCCTATTGCTCGAACACATAACCTTTATCATTATCAGATTATTATCAAATACCGTTTTGAGGATAACTTGGAAGAAACGCTTAATAGGGTCCTTGACATGACTCAGGAACCTGAAAACAAGGACCTGCGTTTGATTATCGATCACGAACCTCAGAATTTTACCTAATCTAGAAAAGGAAGAATATGACAAAATTAGTATTTATGGGAACGCCTGCCTTTTCAGCGACTGTGCTGGAAGGACTTTTGACAGATGAGCGTTACGATATTGTTGCTGTGGTGACGCAACCAGACCGTGCTGTCGGCCGTAAAAAAGAAATTCGCATGACACCGGTCAAGGAAGTAGCCTTGGCGCATGACTTGCCAATTTATCAACCGGAAAAATTGTCAGGGTCAGAAGAAATGGCGCAATTGATGGCGCTTGGTGCTGATGGGATTGTTACTGCAGCTTATGGGCAATTTTTACCAAGCAAGTTGCTTAATAGCATGGATTTTGCGGTGAATGTCCACGCTTCTCTCTTGCCAAAATACCGTGGTGGGGCACCTATTCATTATGCCATTATCAATGGGGATGCAGAAGCAGGTGTGACAATTATGGAAATGGTCAAGGAGATGGACGCTGGTGACATGGTTAGCCAAAAGGCCTTGCCAATTCTTGACGAGGATAATGTTGGTACCATGTTTGAAAAATTGGCAGTCTTGGGTCGTGACCTTTTGCTTGAGACCTTGCCTGCCTATATTGCTGGAGAAATCAAACCTGTTCCTCAAGATGCCAGTCAGGTAACGTTTTCGCCAAATATTAGTCCAGAAGAGGAGAGACTTGATTGGAATAAGTCGGCTCGTGACATCTTCAATCAAATCCGTGGCATGTATCCATGGCCTGTGGCACATACCTTGCTTGACGGCAAACGTTTCAAGATTTATGAAGCAGACTTGGCAGAAGGACAAGGACAGGCTGGTCATATCATTGAAAAGACCAAGAAGAGTTTGGTAGTTGCGACTGGTCAGGGAGCCATTTCACTTAAGACAGTTCAGCCTGCAGGAAAGCCCCGTATGGCTATTGCTGATTTCCTTAATGGGGTCGGACGCAATCTTGAAGTAGGTGATGCATTTGGCCAATGATTGGAAAAAAACAGCCCGTGGACAGGCACTTGAAGTCTTAGAAGAAGTCTTCCAGGAAGGAGCTTACTCAAATATTGCTCTCAATGCCCATCTGAGCAAGTCGCATCTGACAGATAAGGACAAGGCCTTGGTGACGGAAATTGTTTATGGAACTGTTGCTCGTAAGATTACGTTGGAGTGGGTCCTAGCCCATGTCATCGAGGACCGTGACAAGCTTGAACCTTGGGTCTATGACTTATTACTTTTGAGTCTCTATCAGTTGGCCTATTTAGATAAGATTCCAGCTCATGCGGTGGTTAATGATGCCGTTTCTATTGCCAAAAATCGTGGCAATAAAAAGGGGGCTGAGAAGCTGGTCAATGCGGTTCTTCGTAAACTATCTAGCCAGCCTTTGCCAGCTCCAAGCACAATCAAACGTGTCAATAAACGCTATTCTGTTCAGTATTCTCTACCTGTATGGTTGGTTAAAAAACTTATCGACCAGTATGGAGAAGATCGTGCCCTTGCTATTTTCCAAAGCCTTTTTGTGAGAAACAAGGCTAGTGTGCGTGTAACGGATGCGTCACGTTTGGAAGAGATTGCGGAGGCCACTGGGGCTGAGTGTTCAGTATTATCCCCAGTCGGGCTTGTTAAGTCTTCAGGTTACTTTGCTGGGACAGATTATTTTAAAGAGGGCTTGTTGACCATTCAGGATGAGACCAGTCAACTGGTTGCACCAACTTTAGGGATTCAAGGTGAAGAAGAAATCCTGGATGCCTGTGCGGCGCCTGGAGGTAAGACTGTCCATATGGCCTCTTATTTGACGAGTGGACATGTGACGGCGCTTGACCTCTATGATCATAAGCTTGCTCTTATCGAAGAAAATGCACAACGTCTTGGATTAGCTGATAAGGTTAAGACTCAGAAACTGGATGCTAGTCAGGTACATCAAGTCTTTCCAGCTGATAGTTTTGACAAGATTTTAGTGGATGCACCTTGTTCAGGAATTGGGCTCATTCGTCGGAAACCCGATATCAAATATAACAAGGATCTCCAAGACTTTGAGTCCCTTAAGGCTGTGCAGTTGGATATCCTATCCAGCGTTTGTCAAACCCTACGAAAAGGTGGTATAATAACATATAGTACTTGCACCATCATAGCAGAAGAAAATCAAGAGGTGATTCAAGCCTTTCTTGAGAGCCATCCTGATTTTGAGCAAGTTGCCTTAGACCATCCATGTAAAGACATCGTGGTCAATGGCTGTTTGGCAATTACCCCCGAACAGTATCTAACTGATGGTTTTTTCATCGCACAGTTGCGTAAAAAAGCTTAGGGTTACAGAGGAGGAAATGCTGACGCAAGTCAGAAAGAAAACTATGGAAATATCATTATTAACGGACATTGGCCAAAAACGGTCAAATAACCAAGATTTTGTTAATAAATTTGTCAACCAAGCTGGTGTTACCCTTGTCGTTGTTGCAGACGGGATGGGCGGACACCGTGCTGGAAATATTGCCAGTGAGATGTCAGTGACTGACCTTGGTCGTGACTGGATTAACACTGATTTTCGTGAGTTGAGTCAGATTCGTGATTGGATGATTGCTGCCATTGATGCAGAAAATCGTAAAATTTATGAACTTGGCCAAAACGAAGAATATAAGGGCATGGGAACAACTATCGAGGTTCTTGCCTTTGTTGATAATGCTGTGATTTTCGCCCATGTTGGGGATTCACGTATTGCCCTTATCCGTAATGGTGAGTATAAGCAATTGACGAATGACCATTCTTTGGTCAATGCTCTTATCAAGGCTGGTCAGTTGACCGAAGAAGAAGCAGCAGTTCACCCACAACGTAATATCATTACGCAATCTATTGGGCAAGCTGCTCCGATTGAAGCTGACCTTGGTGTCCAACAATTAGAACCAGGGGACTATATTTTGGCCAATTCAGATGGTTTGACCAACATGATTTCAGTCGAACAGATTGTTCATATTGTCAACAGCCCTGGTTTCGTCGAAGAAAAAACGAGTCGTTTGGTAGCTGCAGCCAATGAGGCAGGTGGTCTTGATAATATTACCGTTGCTCTCATTAAGGTAGAAAGTGAGGAAGGATAATGATCCAAGTTGGCAAATTGTTTGCTGGACGTTATCGAATCCTTAAATCTATCGGACGTGGTGGTATGGCGGATGTTTATCTGGCTAATGACCTGATTCTGGATAATGAAAAAGTGGCTATTAAGGTACTTCGTACCAATTACCAAACTGATCAGGTGGCTGTGGCCCGTTTCCAACGTGAAGCGCGTGCCATGGCAGAACTCAGTCATCCTAATATCGTTGCTATCCGAGATATTGGCGAAGAAGACGGCCAGCAGTTCTTGGTGATGGAGTATGTGGACGGTTCGGACTTGAAGAAATACATTCAAGACCATGCGCCACTTTCTAACCAAGATGTTGTGCGTATCATGGGGGAGGTCCTTTCCGCCATGACTCTTGCCCATCAAAAGGGCATTATCCACCGTGACCTTAAGCCGCAAAACGTTCTTTTAACTAAGGACGGTACAGCCAAGGTCACAGACTTCGGAATTGCGGTTGCCTTTGCAGAGACTAGTCTAACTCAAACGAACTCTATGTTGGGTTCTGTCCACTACCTCTCACCAGAGCAGGCTCGTGGATCTAAAGCGACTATCCAAAGTGACATCTATGCTATGGGTATTATGCTTTTTGAAATGTTGACAGGTCATATTCCTTATGATGGCGATAGTGCAGTAACCATTGCACTCCAACATTTCCAAAAACCACTACCATCGATTTTGGCAGAGAACCGTAACGTTCCCCAAGCTTTGGAAAACGTGGTTATTCGAGCAACAGCCAAAAAACTAGAAAATCGTTACAATAGTACTTTGGAAATGAGCCGTGACTTGGTAACGAGTCTGCATCCTAGTCATCGACGTGATGCCAAGGTAGTCTTTGATGATATGACGGATACCAAGACCTTGCCGAAGGTTGATCCAGTTCCATCAGCAAGTCTTGAGAAAAAAGCCGTTGCTGCTGAACCATCAGAGCCTACACCCGCTCCAAGTAAACAACCAAGGAAAAAAACGACACCAGCTAAGAAGAAAAAGAAGAAGAACTTCTTCTCAACCTTACTCAAGGTTTTCCTAGGACTTGTTTTTATTGGTATTATCATCTTTGCCTATTTAGTCTTTACCAATCCTGATAATGTCCAAGTACCTAATGTGGTCGGTCAGGAGTTGTCCACAGCTCAGACTAAAATTGAGGGTGCTGGATTTAAGGTAGGAGAAGTCAAAGAAGTGGAAGATGACTCTGTCGATACGGGTAAGGTCATCAAGACCGATCCTACAGCTGGAACCACACGAAAAGAAGGATCAAGCATTGATGTCTATGTTTCTTCTGGTAGTAAAGGTTTCGCTTTGAAAGACTACAAGGGTAAAAACTATAAGGATGCCATTGAGGACTTGACTTCGAATTATGGTGTTTCTGAGGACCAAATTGATATTCAGCATGTCGAAGATGACAGTGCTGAAGAGGGAGAAATCCTATCTCAAAGTCCAGGGAAAAACAAGTCTTTCAATCCTAAGGATAGTAAGGCTAAGATTAAGTTCCGTGTGGCAACTCCTAAGACAGTTACCATGCCTGATGTGACTGGTTTGACGGTTTCAACAGCGATTCAAACCTTGAATCGTAAGAATATCTCAAGTAGTAGCATCGAGTACCACGACTATAATACTGGTGCCAAATTAGATAAGGATAAGGTTCCTAGCAGTACGGAGGTCCTTTATCAAGATCCACAAGCTGGTACAAGTGTTGATGGTACAGTGATTCTCTATGTTTCGGTTGCAACAGCAAGTTCAAACCTTCAGTCAAGCTCAAGTAGTACGACACATTCGTCATCAACAAGCTCAAGTACTGACAGTACAACTTCAAGCACTGAAACCTCGACAGAGGCTACTCACACAGAACTACAATAGATTAAAAAACTTAGACATAATGAAGAGAGGTTATTTAATCTCTCTTTTTTTGCTACCTAGAGATCTTGTCGATAGCCTAAAAAGCCTGCTTGCCAGAGGTCAGAGATTCTTTTATAATGAAGACATTACATATAGGAGAGATGCTATGAGAAACCGTAGAAAACTGAGAAGGTATATCATTACCTACGATATTGTCATAACGGTCCTGGCCCTGATTTCCATTGGCTTGGTTATCTTTGATTTAGTTGGCTTAATTTCAATTGGAAGGCGACCTTTTAGAGTGATAGATCAGTCTATAACGCTCATATTTGCCATTGATTATGCGATTCGTTTCTCCTTAGCACCTCGTAAGCGAATCTTTGTGAAAACACATGTGTTGGACTTGTTGGCTATTATTCCCTATAATGAAGTCTTTACCTTCCTCCGCTTTTCAAGAGTGGGACGCTTTGCCAGGTTGGCCAAACTCTCACGTTTAATTGGTTTGAGTAGCAAGCTCAAGCATATTTCCAATCGTATCAATCGCAGAAATGGCTTTTATTTTCTACTTTCGGTTAATAGTATTATTATTCTTATCAGTAGTGCTGTTATTGCCCGAGTAGAACACCATAATTTTATAGATGCTATTTGGTGGTCTGTAGCAACGGTGACTACGGTTGGTTATGGAGATATCGTCCCTAAAACGCTTGTAGGTAAGGCAGTCGCTGTTATTCTCATGTTTAGTGGGATTGCCACTCTAGGGTTGTTAACTAGCTCTCTTAATAATATTTTTGTGCGGTCAGGTCGTCAGACTGAACGAAAATTAGCCGAGCTTAAGAAAGAATTAGCAGAGCAGCGTGTCATACTGGAGGAAATCAGAAGTACAGTGCTAATGATAAGAAGCAAAATGGACGATACTGACGATTAAGATTTTTGAATGAAAGACTGTGTTTCCTGTAATGGAGGCACTTTTTTGCTTTCTTCTGCCCCTTTTCTATCTTGATTACTCAATGCTCAAACTGGGTCTTTTTGTCAATTGCCTTAAAATTTGATAGAATGAAGCCTGTATACTTTTATTTGAGAGGTCCTTATGACCAAATTTAATTTTTTCTTAGTGGTGGAAGCCCTGCTTTTGACTCTGGGCCTGATTACCATTTTTAATAATGATATTACCAGTTTTATTTTCATACTGGTTTTAACCTTGTTGGCAGTTCGCTTTTTTAATAAGGAATCCAAAAGTGACTTTGTCTTGACCATCTGTTTAATCTCACTTTTTCTGGTTTCCATGTGGAATATCTATGTGGTGCTTGCGATTTTGGTGGGTGTGGCCTATGTCATGATTAACCATTTTTCACAGGTTAAGAAAAAGAATCGCTACGCTCTTATTCAATTCAAGGAAGACGACTTGGATCCTCAGGCTGTGCGAAATCAGTGGATTGGAACTCGGATGGAACCTGTCAGTGATCGTTATGACTTTGATGATATCAATATCATCCGTTTCTTTGGGACAGATGTGATTGATTTGACCCAGGTTATCGTCTCGGGGCGAGATAATGTTGTGATTTTGCAGAAACTTTATGGTCCGACGACTATCTTGGTACCAATTGATGTTTCCGTCAAGCTCAATATATCAGCGATTTATAGCTCTGTCACCTTCTTCAATGAAGATGAGTACGACCTCCGTTACGAAAGATTGACCTTGCAGGGGGCGGAGTATGAACATGCTCATCGAACAGTGAAATTGATTCTCAATGTGGGAGCTGGACCAGTGGAGGTACGTCGCAAATGAAGAAACAGTACCTATTTTTGATTCTGATTTATTCAGTTGTTGTTCTGGTTGGCGTTACCCTAGTGGTTATGGATAGCTTTAACCTTAACTTTTCATTGGTTTTTGGTAATCTGTCTCAGGTCTTCCATTTCCTTTTTAACATGTTTTTTGTGGTTCTGAGTTTGCTCATTTTGCTTTATATTCTTTGGGCCATTGCCAATGATAACAGTATGCGATCAGTCAATCAGGATTTGCGCCGCATTATCAATAATCAACCAGTCAAACGTCAAGGAGATATTGAGTTAGACAAGAATATGATGCGCTTATCTCATAAGATGCGTAAATTGACTAAGGACTTGCAGAAAACTGAGAATGCCCAGGCTCTTCAAAGCCGTGATATTATTAAGAAGGAGCGAGGACGTATTGCTCGTGACCTTCACGATACCGTTAGTCAGGAACTTTTTGCGGCTAGTATGATTCTTTCTGGTGTCTCTCAGATGGCGGACCAGCTAAGTAAAGAAGATTTGCATAATCAAATTCAGGCGGTTGAGGCCATGCTGACGGATGCTCAAAATGATATGCGTGTCTTGCTTTTGCATCTTCGTCCGACAGAGCTTGAGAACAAGACCTTGCAAGAAGGCTTGCAGATGATTCTTAAGGAATTAACCGATAAATCCAATATCCATGTCGTCTACAAGGATATGGTTAAGAAAGTGCCTAAGCGTATTGAAAATAATCTCTTTAGGATTGCCCAAGAGTTTATCTCTAATACTCTTAAACACGCCAAGGCTAGCCAGATAGAGGTTTATCTCTATCAAAATAGTCAGGAAATTCAATTGAAAATGTTGGATAATGGTGTTGGTTATGATTTAAATGCGTCGACTGACGAGATGAGTTATGGACTGAAAAATATCCAGGAGCGTGTCGATGAAATGGCGGGAACTGTGCAGTTCCTATCTGCTAAAGGTAAAGGAACATCTATTGATGTTCGTGTGCCGATATTAAGAGGAGAAGACAATGTCGAATAAGATAAATGTGATTTTGGTCGATGACCATGAGATGGTCCGTTTGGGCCTTAAGAGTTTCCTGAATCTCCAAGGAGATGTCGAAGTGGTTGGAGAAGCGAGCAATGGCCGAGAAGGTGTTGACCTTGCCCTGGAACTTCGTCCAGATGTCGTCGTAATGGACCTTGTCATGCCTGAATTAGATGGTGTTCAAGCGACTTTGGAATTGCTCAAAGAATGGCCAGAGGCCAAGATTTTGGTTTTGACTAGCTATTTGGACAATGAAAAAATTTATCCAGTCATTGAAGCTGGTGCTAAAGGTTATATGCTTAAAACTAGCAGTGCGGCAGAGATTCTTAATAGTATCCGTAAGGTTTACCGTGGTGAAGAAGCTATCGAAACTGAGGTGGACAATAAGATTAAATACCACGATAGCCATCCGGACCTACACGACGACTTGACGGCACGTGAACGTGATATCCTGGCGCTTTTGGCTAAGGGTTATGACAATCAGACCATTGCTAACGAGCTATTCATTTCATTGAAAACCGTTAAAACGCACGTGTCTAATATCCTAGGAAAACTCAATGTTGATGACCGTACTCAGGCTGTCGTTTATGCCTTTAGACATCATTTGGTTTCACAGGATGATGAATAAAGTTATCAACTAACCTTGTTATTTAGAGGCTAGGGAGGATTATCATAATTCTTACCCCTAACTCGGATTTTGCAAGTCAAATCTTTTGACTTTATTTCTAGCAAAACATATAATGAAATCATCCTAAAACTTTTCTTTTTTCATATGAGGTTGAAGCGACCTCATATCATCTATCTAAGTTCGCTTAGATGATGAAATCTCCTAACTCCTAGCAATCGGTATTTCCGGTTGCTTTTTTTGAAAAAAGTTAAAAAAAGTGTTGACAGCCAACTAGTTTTTCTGTAGAATAATAAGAGTCTTTTGGGGTATAGCCAAGCGGTAAGGCAAGGGACTTTGACTCCCTCATGCGTTGGTTCGAATCCAGCTACCCCAGTTCTACTTGAGGGTAGAGACACAGATTATGGTCCGTTGGTCAAGGGGTTAAGACACCGCCTTTTCACGGCGGTAACACGGGTTCGAATCCCGTACGGACTATAAGTGCCAGCTAGAGAAAGCTGGTTTTTTTGTGTCCTTTTTGATAAAATAGAGGGGTTGACTGGCCTAGGCCAGACATTTTATACCACTTTAAAATCATAAATGACAAGACCTTGACCTGATGTAAAATGTTTGTTTTGTGATGGTTATCAGACGATGCCAAGCAGTTGGTCGAGTCGTGGTTTCATTTGAATAAGAAAACATATAATAAGGAAATTCAATGACATACTATAACGTTGGAAAGATTGTGAATACACAGGGCTTGCAGGGGGAACTTCGTGTTTTGTCTGTAACAGATTTTGCGGATGAGCGTTTTAAGAAGAAGAGTGTCTTAGCCCTTTTTGATGACAAAGACAATTACATCATGGATGTTGAGATTGCGAGTCACCGTAAACATAAAAACTTTGATATCGTTAAGTTTAAGGGGCTTTACCATATCAATGATGTGGAGAAGTATAAGGGTTGTAACCTCAAGATTGCTGAGGAAAACCTAACAGACCTTGATGATGGGGAATTTTACTACCATGAAATCATTGGCCTTGATGTTTACGAAGGTGATACTTTGATTGGTCAGGTCAAAGAGATTCTCCAACCGGGTGCTAATGATGTTTGGGTAGTAAAACGTAAAGGTAAGAAAGATTTGCTCTTGCCATACATCCCACCTGTAGTTCTCGATGTTGATGTTGCAGCTGGTCGTATTGAGGTTGAGCTCATGGAAGGATTAGACGATGAAGATTGATATCTTGACCCTATTTCCAGATATGTTTGCTCCCTTAGAGCATTCCATTGTTGGTAAGGCAAAGGATAAGGGCCTTCTAGAAATCAACTATCACAATTTTCGTGAAAATGCTGAGAAGGCTCGTCACGTAGATGATGAACCTTACGGTGGCGGTCAAGGTATGTTGCTACGTGCCCAGCCAATTTTTGATACCTTTGACAAGTTAGACGTCACAAAACCTCGCGTTATTCTCTTAGATCCTGCGGGTCGTACCTTTGATCAGGCCTATGCAGAAGAATTGGCGCAAGAAGAGGAATTGGTCTTTATCTGTGGTCACTATGAGGGCTATGATGAGCGCATCAAAACCTTAGTGACGGATGAGATTTCCTTGGGAGATTTTGTCTTAACTGGGGGAGAGTTGGCTGCAATGACTATTGTAGATGCGACTGTCCGCTTGATTCCTGAAGTTTTAGGTAAGGAAGCTAGTCATAAGGATGATAGTTTCTCATCAGGGCTTTTGGAATTTCCACAGTACACGCGCCCAGCTGAGTTTCGTGGCATGAAGGTGCCAGATGTTCTCTTGTCAGGGCACCACGTCAATATTCGACGTTGGCGTATGGAACAGAGTTTGCGTAAGACCTGGGAGCGTCGACCAGACCTCTTGGAAAACTATGACTTTACGGATGAAGAACGTCAGATTTTAGAAGATATAAAAGCAGAAGGGAAATAAAATGTCAGAAGAAAAGATTTACGATATTACCATTATCGGTGGTGGGCCAGTAGGACTTTGGGCTGCCTTTTACGCCGGTCTACGTGGTATGACTGTTAATATTATTGAGAGTCTGTCAGAGCTTGGTGGACAACCTGCCGTTCTCTATCCAGAGAAGAAGATCTACGATATTCCAGCCTTTCCGCAAACGACAGGTGCGGAATTGACAGAAAATCTCTTGACTCAACTTAAGCGTTTTGAAGATCGTGTCAGCATTCATTTGAAAGAAGAAGTGCAAACCTTTGAAAAGAAAGAAGGCATCTTCACAATTGCTACTAGTAAGGGCCAACACTTGTCTAAGGCTATCGTCATTGCTTGTGGGAATGGTGCCTTCGCTCCCCGTCCTTTGGGTGTGGACAATGAAGAAGATTATGCGGACAATAACTTGTTCTATAATGTGCATAGTCTTGACCAATTTGCCGGCAAGAAGGTTGTGATTGCTGGTGGTGGAGATTCAGCTGTTGACTGGGCTAATCACTTGGATGGGATTGCTGAGAGCGTGACTTTGATTCACCGTCGTGATGCCTTTCGTGCCCATGAGCATAGTGTAGAGCTTCTTCATCAATCGTCAGTTAATGTGATGACGCCTTATGTGCCACTTGAAATTAAGGGTGAAAATGGTCTTGCCCAAAGTTTGACCGTTCAAAAAGTTAAGTCAGATGAGTTTGTGGAATTACCACTTGATGCCCTTATTGTTAGCTTTGGCTTCTCAACCAACAATAAAAACCTTCGTAACTGGAATGTTGATTACAAACGCTCTAGCGTTACTGTTAATGCGCAGTTTGAAACCTCACAAGAAGGTGTTTATGCTATTGGTGATGCGGCAGAATATGAGGGTAAGATTGATTTGATTGCTGTGGGAATGGGTGAAGCTCCTATCGCTATCAACCAAGCTATCCAATATATTGATCCGGATGGTAAGAATCGTCCGGTTCACTCAACATCATTAATTGAAGAATAATGTCAAAAGAAGGAAAGTCTCAAAAGAATACTTTGTCTTCAAACTAAGGAGAGACCTGTCTCTCTTTTTTCATGTCTAAAAACGTGGTATAATACACCTATGGCTACAACGAAAAAAACGAAAAAAGGGACTGCTTCTAAGAACAGTAAGAAGCGGCTTACAAAAGCAGAATTAGACAGACAGAAGGCGATTAAGCGAATGCTATGGACCTTCTTTTTTGCCTTTGTTTTAATTTTCCCAGTCTTTCGATTGGGTTTCTTTGGGGTTACCCTCTATAATCTCTTTCGAGTATTTGTGGGGAGTATGGCTTATCCTTTAATTTTTGCTATCTATGTTTATCTCTTTGGCTTTAAATGGTTACGTAAACATAGTAACTACGTAACAGGATTTTGGATGATCTTCGCGGGTCTCTTGTTGGAGTTTCACGCCTATCTCTTTAGTCTAGAACGCATGAGTGGTTTGGATATTTTCCCTGGTACCAAGGACTTGCTTTTTGGGGAACTGGTCAGTGTGCAAGTAGCTCGTTTTGCGGGTGGTGGTATGTTAGGGGCTCTCCTATACCAACCGATTTCCTTCCTCTTTTCAAATATCGGTAGCTTCATGATTGGCGTATTGATCATTCTCTTGGGTGCTTTCATTCTTAGCCCTTGGGATGTCTTGGATATCATGGAGTATACTAAGGAAGCTTGGCAGAAAGGGGCTGAGAAGCGTTTGGAACGGACGGCTCAACGTCAGGAAAAGAAGGCAGAACGTCAGGCTCAGAAAGAACGTGAGGCGGAAGAACGTGCCGAAGCTGAGCGTCTGGCTGATTTAACTGTTGACGAGGAGACGGGAGAAATCTTAGATGATGCCGCAGAGGAGTTACCACAAGAAACTGAGATTTTTGCACCTGAACCTGAAATCAGTGATTATGCCTCTGAGGACTACTATGATAATCTCCCTCCAGAGGATTATGAGGATTTCCAAGAAGATTATGCACCTTATCCAGAGGATGTGCCAACCGAGGAGTTTCCGCCATCTATGGTTGTTGAGGGAGATGATGCACCTGTCGAGGTTGATTTCACACCGAAGGAGCTCTTACAGTATAAATTACCTCAGATAGACCTCTTTGCACCTGATAAGCCTAAGAGTCAATCTAAAGAGAAAAACATCGTTCGTAAGAATATTCGAATCTTAGAGGATACTTTCAAGAGTTTCAATATTGACGTCAAGGTTGAGCGAGCCGAAATTGGACCGTCAGTGACCAAGTACGAGGTCAAGCCTGCTGTCGGGGTTCGTGTTAACCGCATTTCAAATCTAGCGGATGACTTGGCTCTGGCTCTAGCTGCGAAAGATGTCCGTATTGAGGCCCCTATTCCTGGAAAATCTTTGGTTGGGATCGAAGTGCCTAACTCTGAGATTGCGACGGTTTCTTTCCGTGAACTTTGGGAACAGTCCAAGACGGATCCTAATAAGCTCTTGGAAGTTCCTCTCGGTAAGGCAGTTGATGGCTCGGCTCGTAGCTTTGATTTGGGACGGATGCCTCACTTGTTGGTGGCTGGGTCAACAGGTTCTGGTAAATCGGTTGCGGTTAACGGAATTATCTCTAGTATTCTTATGAAGGCTCGTCCTGACCAGGTTAAGTTCCTCATGGTCGATCCTAAGATGGTTGAGCTCTCTGTTTACAATGATATTCCTCATCTCCTTATCCCTGTGGTAACTAACCCACGTAAGGCTGCCAAGGCTCTTCAAAAAGTGGTAGATGAGATGGAAAATCGTTACGAACTCTTTAGTAAGTTTGGCGTACGTAACATTGCTGGCTACAATGCCAAGGTTGAAGATTGGAATGCCCAATCCCAAGAAAAACAGATTCCCCTGCCTTTAATTGTGGTTATCGTTGATGAGCTGGCTGACTTGATGATGGTAGCCAGTAAGGAAGTGGAAGATGCCATCATTCGTCTGGGACAAAAAGCGCGTGCTGCGGGAATTCACATGATTCTCGCCACTCAACGTCCGTCGGTTGATGTTATCTCTGGTTTAATTAAGGCCAATGTGCCTTCTCGTGTGGCCTTTGCGGTGTCTTCGGGAACAGATAGTCGTACCATTTTAGATGAAAATGGGGCAGAAAAGCTACTCGGACGTGGGGATATGCTTTTCAAACCGATTGATGAGAACCACCCTGTTCGTCTACAAGGTTCCTTTATTTCTGATGATGACGTGGAACGTATTGTGACCTTTATCAAGGATCAGGCTTCTGCTGACTACGATGAGAGCTTTGACCCTGGTGAAGTTTCTGAGAATGATTTTGGTGGAGGTTCGTCTGCCAATGGTGGTAGCTCAGAAGGAGACCCTCTCTTTGAAGAAGCTAAGGCTTTGGTCCTTGAAACACAAAAAGCCAGTGCTTCCATGATTCAGCGACGTCTGTCAGTTGGTTTCAACCGTGCCACTCGTTTAATGGAAGAATTGGAAGAAGCCGGTGTTATCGGACCGGCTGAAGGCACCAAACCCCGTAAGGTTTTGATGACTCAAGAATAATGAACTGAAAAGAGTCATAAGACTGGTTTTGAAAGGAATTAGAACAGACAAAAGAAATGAGAAAAATGAGTATTTTGCTATTTGTTTTCTCATTCTTTTTTATGTTCAAAATAGACCAAAAAATTGCAAAATATTCCATAAGAACGCTTACAAAACGAACTTTTTCTGCTATAATAGGAGAAAAAGTGAGTAATAAAAACTAAGGAGTTAAAAAATGGACAATTTATTAACCGTTCATTTTCATAGTATGCATGGCGACTATTCCCGATATAGTATGTGGAAGTGGCTAGATGGTTATTGGGGCGAAGAGGCCCATTTTTCACGTGAGGATGATTTTGGCCTTGTTGGTCAGGTTACTTCTCCCTCCAATCGTTTTATTGATTCTGTCAATCTTTTGGTCAAAACGGAAGACTGGTCGAGGCAAACACATGATTATCGTGTCCGACGCTTCCTAGGGGATGCTCCCAATGCTATTTGGATAGTTGAAGGTGATCCAACGGTTTATTATTCTAAACAGGCAGCCTTGACTAGCCATAGTTTTGAAGGTCGCGACCAGCATGCCTTTGATATGGCTCTTCGTAGACAGGAATTTGATCAAAAGTGGGGTTTTCAAGGTTGGTTAGGGCATAAGTATGAAAAAGGGGCTACAGAGTTTCGCCTTTGGTCACCACTAGCTCGTCGTGTGCAGCTCTTACTTTTTAAAAAGGGCAGTAAAAATCCTAAGGTCATTAAGATGAGCCGAGGAACCAGTGTCAATAAGGATCGTCATGAGATGAATACTCACGGTGTTTGGAGTACCACTGTCAAAAAGGATTTGGATGGGGTAGCCTACCAGTTTCGTGTTTATCATGAGGAAAGCTTCTATCAGGATACGAGAGACCCTTATAGCATCGCCCTTAGCTTAGATAATAAAAAAAGTTTAGTGGTCGATCCTAAGCGACTTGTACCAAGAGGGTATGAAAAGGTTACGAAGCAAAAAGCGAGCTGGCGTAATGAAAATGCTTGCTCATCCGTTATCTGTGAAATGCACCTCCGTGATTTCTCAATCTCAGAGACGTCTGGTGTTAAGAAGTCCTATAGAGGGACATACCTGGGTGCCTGTCAGAAAGGGACTAAAAATGCCCAAGGAGATGTGACTGGTTTTGATTACCTCAAACGCATGGGTTACAATTATGTCCAGTTGCAACCGGTCTTTGATCACCATAAAACCTACGATAAAGATGGGAAGCTTCTCTATAACTGGGGGTATGATCCTGAGAATTATAATGTCCCAGATCGTCAATTTGCTGCTGATCAAAAGAATCCCGTGGCACCAATTTTAGAGCTTAAGAAGATGATTCAGGCCTACCATGAGGCAGGCATTGGGGTCATCATGGATGTGGTTTATAACCATACTTACTCTTCTTACAGCTCTCCCTTCCAACTGTCTGTGCCGGCCTATTACTACCGTATGCATGACAATGGGTCTTTCCAAGACGGGTCAGGATGTGGAAATGAAACAGCCAGTGAAAAGGAAATGTACCGTAAGTATATGATTGATTCTTTGACCTATTGGGCAGAAGAATTTGGAGTGGATGGTTTCCGTTTTGACCTTATGGGTTTGCATGATGTTGCTACTATGAATGCCATTCGTTCGGCCATGGATGATATTGATCCTAGGATTCTTCTATATGGTGAAGGATGGGATATGGGAATTGGTCTTCCTGTGGATCAAAAGGGCAAGAAGGATAATGCAGCCTTGATGCCTAGAATCGGATTTTTCAATGACAATGCGCGTGACGCCGTTAAAGGGGCAGAAGTCTATGGACACATCAGTAACGGTTATGTGTCTGGAGCCCCATTGGAAGACCAGATCGCCAAGAGTCTGCTTGGTAGCCGTGGTTTTGTAAACTACCTCATGCCGGGTCAGGTTCTCAACTATATTGAAGCTCATGACAATTACAATTTGAATGATCTTATGCATCATTTGCATCCACATGATTCGCCAGAAGATATTGAAAAACGTATCTACTTGGCAAATGCTCTTAATCTAAGTATGCAAGGGATGTGTTTCATGCAGTTGGGACAAGAATTCCAGCGTAGTAAGATGGTTGCAACAGGTGAAGACGGAAACTACACGGAATCGGATGTTAAGCGTGCCATGAATAGCTACAATGCTCCTGATGCCGTTAATCAGGTGGATTGGAATCAAGTGACCCTTAAGAAAGACTTGGTTGCTAAAGTTGCCAAATTAATTGAGCGTAAGCAAACCGTACCAGAATTGTCATATCGTTCATATGCAGATATTTACGATAATCTCTATGTCGCAAAAGCGGAGTACGATTCAGGTATTGTTGAATTGCACATTTCTGGAAAATTACGTAAGACTTTTGTGTTCAATAATATGAAAAAAGATTTGGAGATTTACTGACAAGGCAGTCAAAAAATGTTATAATACAGGAAACGCTTACACAAGCAGTTTTATTCGCTTGTGAGCCCTATCAATCTGAAGGGTTTTCTAGTGTATTTACATATATTTCAATGTTTTAATTTCTTGATAGTTAGATCTATCAAGGCTAGTTTTAGAAAGGAGTGATGGTATGAATCTCGATGAAGCCATGTACACGTTTGGAACAGGTGAGAACTTCCACCTTCAGAATTATCTGGGTGTGCATGAATTGGAGGGAGAAGAAGGATTTGTCTTCCGTGTGTGGGCCCCTCATGCTGAGCAGATTCAGGTAATTGGAGATTTCACAGGTTGGTTTGATGAACCTCTGGATATGACCAAAAACCATATCGGTGTTTGGGAGGTAAGTTCAGCCCTCCCTCAAGAAGGACAACTCTATAAGTTCTTGGTGAAACGTAAGGGAGGTCAAGTCGTCGAAAAGATGGATCCTTTCGCTACTTACTTGGAACCACGTCCAGGAACAGGAGCTGTGATTCGTAAGAAGAAAACTAAGAAGTGGAAGGATGGCCTTTGGATGGGTCGTCGTAAACGCTTTGGTTTCCAAAAACGTCCGGTTAATATCTATGAAGCTCATGCATCATCTTGGAAACTAAAAGAGGATGGTCAACCTTATACTTTCAAAGAATTGAAAGAAGAGTTGATTCCATATTTGGTTGAGATGAACTATACCCACGTGGAATTCATGCCACTCATGGCTCACCCTCTTGGGATGAGTTGGGGTTACCAGCTCATGGGTTACTTTGCTTTTGAGCATACCTATGGTACACCAGAAGATTTTCAAGATTTTGTTGAAGCATGTCACCAGAATAATATCGGTGTCTTGGTAGACTGGGTCCCAGGTCACTATACACAGAATGACGATGCTTTAGCCTACTTTGATGGTACACCAACTTTCGAATATCAGGATCACGATCGAGCTCATAACTATCGTTGGGGAGCGTTGAACTTTGACTTAGGAAAAAATCAAGTACAGTCTTTCCTTATTTCAAGTGCTCTTTACTGGATTGAAAATTATCATATCGATGGTATCCGAGTGGATGCAGTTTCAAACATGCTCTATTTGGACTATGATGAGGGTCCATGGATGCCAAACAAGGACGGTGGTAACCGTAACTTGGAAGGCTATGGCTTCCTTCAAAAACTCAATCGTGAGATTAAAAAACGCTATCCAGATGTCATGATGGTTGCGGAAGAATCAACTGCAGCAACACCAATTACACAACCGATTGAAGAGGGTGGACTAGGTTTCGACTTCAAATGGAATATGGGTTGGATGAACGATATCCTCAAATTCTACGAAGAAGATCCAGTTTACCGTCAGTATGATTTCAATCTGATGACCTTTAGTTTCATGTATTGCTTCAATGAAAACTATGTTCTGCCATTCTCACATGATGAAGTAGTTCATGGTAAGAAGAGTATGATGCATAAGATGTGGGGGGATCGCTACAATCAGTTTGCTGGCCTACGTAACCTCTATACTTATCAACTCTGTCACCCAGGTAAGAAATTGCTCTTCATGGGATCTGAATTTGGTCAGTTCTTAGAGTGGAAATTTGATTACCAACTTGAATGGAATAATCTTGAAGATGAGATGAACCAGAAGATGCAGGCTTTCACTAGCCATATGAATGGTTTCTACAAGGACCATAAATCTCTCTGGCAGATTGATGATTCTTACGATGGTATTGAAATCATTGACGCGGATAACCGTGCTGAAAGTGTGCTTTCCTTCATTCGTAAGGATGACAAAGGCGATAAGGGTGACTTTCTTGTCTGTGTCTTCAACCTAGCTCCAGTGGAACGTCAAGACTTCACTATTGGATTGCCAGTCGCTGGTATTTATCAAGAAGTGCTTAACACTGAGATGGAAGAATTCGGTGGTGTCTGGAAAAAAGGAAATCCTGAAACTCGTACCCAAAAGGCGAAATGGAAGGATTATGAAAATACCCTTAGCTTCACATTGCCAGCTCTTGGAGCAAGTATCTGGCGTGTTAAACGTCGCTTGAAATAAAGGGTAGACTTAAACGTGTACACGATTTGTTTTTCAGTGGTGATAGCAAGGAAATCACGGTTGAAAGAAGCTGTTTGATGCCCAAACTATTGCCACACTGAGGAACTTACTTTAATTGTCATAATCAGTTTCGACTGATTGTTTCACATCCTTTTGAGGATGGAACTAAAAATCATGAGGGGGACTATTCATGAAAAATGAAATGTTGGCTTTGATCCTTGCTGGTGGGCAAGGAACTCGTCTTGGAAAATTGACCCAAAGTATTGCCAAACCAGCTGTTCAATTTGGTGGACGCTATCGTATTATTGATTTTGGTTTGTCAAATTGTGCCAATTCAGGAATTAACAATGTAGGTGTCATTACACAGTATCAGCCACTTGCTTTGAACAATCATATCGGTAATGGTTCAAGTTGGGGCTTGGATGGTGTTAACTCTGGTGTATCAATTCTTCAACCTTACTCAGCTAGTGAAGGTAATCGTTGGTTTGAAGGTACTAGCCACGCTATTTATCAAAACATTGACTATATCGATAGCATCAATCCTGAATATGTTTTGATTTTATCTGGTGACCATATTTACAAGATGGACTATGACGATATGCTCCAATCTCACAAGGACAACAACGCAAGTCTTACTGTCGCCGTTCTTGATGTGCCACTTAAAGAAGCTAGCCGTTTCGGTATCATGAACACTGATGCTAATAACCGTATTGTTGAGTTCGAAGAAAAACCTGAAAATCCTAAATCTACGAAAGCATCAATGGGTATTTACATCTTTGACTGGAAACGTCTTCGCAATATGTTAGTTTCAGCTGAAAAGAGCGCAGTTGATATGTCAGACTTTGGTAAGAACGTTATCCCAGCTTATCTTGAAACAGGTGAAAGCGTCTTTGCTTATGAATTTGAAGGCTATTGGAAAGACGTAGGTACTATCGAATCCCTTTGGGAAGCAAATATGGAGTATATCTCTCCTGAAAATGCTTTGGATAGCCGTAACCGTCAATGGAAAATTTATTCACGTAACATGATTGCTCCACCAAACTTCTTGGGTGAGCATGCTCATGTTGAAGATTCACTTGTTGTTGATGGTTGTTTGGTTGATGGAACTGTTAAACATTCTGTGCTTGCAACAAATACACAAATTCGTGAGGGGGCAGTCGTTGAAGATTCAGTGATTATGAGTGGTGCAGTTATTGGTAAAGGCGCAAAAATTAAACGTGCTATTATCGGTGAAGGGGCACACGTTTCCGATGGTGTGGAAATTGACGGTACAGAAGAAGTGCAAGTCGTAGGATACAATGAAGTAGTGGGGGTACCAAAAGATGAAGATTGATAAATATTCTGCAATTCTAGGAAATACCGTAGGGTTCCATGACATGGATGGTTTGACTGAACACCGTCCTATTGCCAGCCTACCATTTGGTGGAAAATATCGCCTCATCGACTTCCCATTGTCTAACTTGGCTAACGCTGGTATCCGTAGCGTCTTCGGTATCTTCCAAAACGAAAACATCAGTTCTGTCTTCGACCACATTCGTTCAGGTCGTGAGTGGGGCTTGTCAACACTCCTCAGCCACTACTACCTTGGTATTTACAACACCCCAGTTGAAAGTTCAACGGTTGATAAAGAATACTATAGTCAAATCTTGACTTACCTTAAACGTTCAGGGTCAGACCAAACGGTAGCGCTTAACAGTGATGTTTTGGTCAACATTGATCTTAACCAAGTCTTGCACCTTCACAATTCAACAAGACAAAAAATTACTGTTGTCTACAAAAAACTTCCTAAAGAACAAATCTCAGATGTAAACAGTGTTTTAGAAATTGATGAATCTGACAAAGTGCTTAGCCATGAGCTCTTCCAAGGTGGAGACAAAGAAGCCTACAACATGTCAACAGACATCTTCGTTGTGGATACTCCATATTTGATTGAAAAATTGGAAGAAGAAGCAGCTAAAGAAGAACCACGTAAACTTCGTTATGTGCTTCGTGATTTGGCAGTTTCTGAAAATGGTTTTGCCTACGAATACACTGGTTACCTTTCAAATATTCACTCAGTTAAAGCATACTTTGATGCTAACTTGGATATGTTGGAATCAGAAAAATTCTATAAACTTTTTGCACCAAACCAAAAAGTTTATACAAAAGTTAAAAATGAAGAGCCAACATACTATGCAGCTTCTTCTGAAGTTAAAGTGTCTCAGTTTGCATCAGGTTCTATTGTACGTGGTAAAGTGGAACACTCAGTGGTTTCACGTAATGTAGATTTGGCAGAGGGTTCAAGCGTGAGCTACTCAGTTCTCTTCCCACGTGTTACAGTTGGTAAAGGCGCTACAGTTGAGTATGCGATTGTGGATAAAGGTGTTGAAATCGCTGAAGGTGTTACTATTCGCGGTACAGAAAACAACCCAGTTGTCATCAAAAAAGGTAGCGTTGTAACAGAGGATATTGTACGATGAAAATTTTATTTGTAGCTGCTGAAGGTGCACCTTTCGCTAAGACTGGTGGTTTGGGTGACGTTATCGGTGCTCTTCCTAAATCTCTAGTCAAAAATGGTCACGAAGTTGCCGTCATTCTCCCATATTATGATGTGGTATCGGCTAAGTTTGGCGATCAGGTTGAAGACCTTGGCTTCTTCTATACAAATGTTGGTTGGCGTCGTCAATATGTCGGCATCAAGAAAATTGTACGTGATGGTGTGACCTTCTTCTTCATTGATAATGAACAGTATTTCAACCGTGGTACGGTATACGGTGAGTGGGATGATGGTGAGCGTTTTGGCTTCTTCCAAATGGCTGCCCTTGAGTTGATGGAAAAAGTGGACTTTATTCCAGATATTCTCCATGTTCATGACTACCACACAGCCATGATTCCATTCCTTCTTAAGGAAAAATACCATTGGATTCAAGCTTACCAAGGTATTAAGACAGTCTTCACTATCCATAATATTGAGTTCCAAGGTCAATTTGACAGTGGTATGCTTTGGGAAATCTTTGGTGTTGGTTACGAGCGTTATGCTGATGGTACTCTCCGTTGGAATGACTGCCTCAACTGGATGAAAGCAGCTGTTCTTTACGCAGACCGTGTAACAACAGTTTCTCCATCATACGCTAGTGAAATTCAAACACCTGAATTTGGTAAAGGTCTTGATCAAATCATGCGCATGGAATCTGGTAAGTTGTCTGGTATTGTTAATGGTATCGATACGGACCTCCTTGATCCAGAAACAGATGCTCACATTCCTTATCATTTCTCAGTGGATGATTTGTCAGGTAAAGCCAAAGACAAGGCAGCTCTTCAAGAACGTGTTGGTCTCCCAGTTCGTGAAGACGTTCCATTGATTGGTATTGTGTCACGTTTGACTGACCAAAAAGGTTTCGATTTGGTTGTCAACGAACTTCACAACATCTTGCAACATGATGTTCAGATTGTTCTTTTGGGTACTGGTTACAGCGACTATGAGAATTCTTTCTCTTGGTTCGGTCACGCTTACCCAGAAAAAATGTCTGCCAACATTACTTTCAACCTAGAGTTGGCTCAACAAATTTATGCTGGTTGTGACATTTTCCTTATGCCTTCAGCCTTTGAACCATGTGGCCTCTCTCAAATGATGTCTATGCGTTATGGTACCTTGCCAGTGGTTAGCGAGGTTGGTGGTCTTCGTGATACTGTTGAACCATACAACCCTGTGACAGGCTCAGGTACAGGATTCTCATTTGGTAACTTCTCAGGTTACTGGATGGTTCAAACCCTTGAAAAAGCTCTCGATGTTTACGAAAAGAATGCTGATGCTTGGAAACAACTCCAGCACAATGCTATGACACGTGACTTCTCATGGGATACAGCAAGTTTGGCATATGTTGATTTGTACAAACAATTAGTATAATTGCAAAGATAACTTTTCTCGCAAGGGAAAAGTTATCTTCGTGTAAAGCGTTTGAAAACGCTTCTATATAATCTTGACAAAAGTCAGGATAGCATCTCTCAATCTTGCTGATAAAGCAATGAAAGAGAAGATATCTAAAAATCTGAATAGAAGACTAACTCTAATCATGTTATAATAAACCTGACTGTTTTGACAGTTTTGTAAATAAAGATTTTGAAATATCTGTTTCGAATCTTGATTGGCAAGGTTTGGAAGTTTGAGGAAAATTTCCAATTCCCTCTTATCTGAATATTCACTCTATAAGATGTGTATCAAAGGTATAGAAGTATAAGAAAGGATTTCTATGCAAGTCGAAAATTTAACAAAAGAACAATTTATCCGTGATTTTAAAGACACGCTCCATCATGAGCAGTTGATTAAAGTGGCTAAGGCTACACCAACTGAAATTTTCACAGCCTTGGCTGGTTTGATTCGTAAGTATTACACTGACACATGGATTGAACGTAACCATGCGCTTTCAGACAATCAAGAAAAGATTGCTTTCTACTTCTCAATCGAATTCCTTCCAGGTCGTATGTTGGAAACTAACCTCCTCAACCTTGGTATTCTTGACCTTGTTAAAGAAGGTTTCGCAGAACTTGACATCGACTTCCGTGAAGTAGTAGAAGCTGAGCATGATATGGCACTTGGTAACGGCGGTCTTGGTCGTTTGGCTGCTGCCTTCATGGATTCGCTTGCAACTACTGGTTATCCAGGTTTTGGTAATGGTCTTCGTTACCGTTATGGACTGTTCAAACAACGTATTGTTGACGGTTACCAAGTAGAGCTACCAGATGGTTGGTTTGGTTCAACAGGAAATGTTTGGGAAACGCGTAAAGACCATGATATTGTCTATGTAAAACTCTTTGGTGATGTTGTCCTTGAAAGTGACGAAGATGGTCGTTTTGTTCCAACTTATAAGAATGCTCAAGTTCTTCGTGCTGTGCCTTACGATGTGCCACAAATCGGTTATCAAAATGGTGTGATTAACAACCTTCGTCTTTGGGATGTTGAAATTCCTGAAGAATACGAATTGGATTACCCTACTCTTGAAGCTCGACGTCGTGTGAAAGATATTACAGCCATTCTTTATCCAGATGATACAACGATTGAAGGTAAAGAATTGCGTTTGGTTCAGGAATACTTCATGACAAGTGCAGGTCTCCAAACCATTATCAAATCATACCTCAAGATGGGCTTGCCATTGAAAGATATCCACGAAAAGGTATCTGTTCACATCAATGATACTCACCCTGCGGTTGCACCAGCTGAATTCATGCGTCTCCTCCTTGATGAATACGGTCTTTCATGGGAAGATGCTTGGAATGCGACTGTTAAGACCATGAGCTACACTAACCACACTATTCTTCAAGAAGCCCTTGAAAAATGGGATCAACAGCTCTTCAAACGTGTTCTTCCACGTGTTTACCAAATCATCTTGGAAATAGATAACCGTTATGTAGCTGCAATGGCTGGACGTGGTGTTGCTGCAGATGTTATCGAACGCACTCGTATCGTGAAGGATAACCAAGTGCATATGGCTAACTTGGCGATTATTGGTGGTCACTCAGTCAACGGGGTTGCCAAACTCCACACAGAACTTCTTAAAGAAGATACCCTTCACGATTTCTATACTATTTATCCTGAAAAATTCAATAACAAGACAAATGGTATCGTTCAACGTCGTTGGACACAAATTGCAGCTCCAGAACTTTCAGCAGCAATTGATGACGTGATTGGTGACGGTTGGCGTAACGATATCCATGAGCTTGAAAACCTTACAACTTACTTGGATGACAAGGAAGTCTTGAACCAGTTCTATCAAGTTAAGAAGACTGCTAAACAACGTTTGGCAGACTATATCAAGGAAACAACAGGTGTAGAAGTGTCTACAGATGCTATCTTTGATGTTCAAGTAAAACGTCTTCACGCTTACAAACGTCAATTGCTTAACCTTCTTCACATCATCAAGCTTTATTGGGATCTTAAAGATAATCCAGATAAAGACATGGTACCTCGTGTATTCATCTTTGGTGCCAAAGCTGCCCCTGGTTATCACTTCGCAAAATCAGTTATTAAACTCATCAACGAAGTTGCCAATCTTGTTAACAATGATGAAAGCCTTCAAGGAAAACTTAAAGTTGTCTTCCTTGAAAACTACCGTGTCAGTCTTGCGGAACTTATCATTCCAGCAGCTGATGTCTCTGAGCAAATCTCATTGGCTTCTAAAGAAGCATCTGGTACATCAAACATGAAATTCATGATGACTGGTGCTATTACCTTGGCAACACTTGACGGTGCCAACATTGAAATCAAGGATGAAGTAGGCGATGAGAATGTTGTCATCTTTGGTATGGACAAGGACGAAGTTTATGAACACTATGCACGTCACGATTACTACTCTCGTGCAGTTTATGAGAATAACCAAGTCGTTCGTCGTGTCGTTGATACCTTTGTTAACGGTACGATTCCAAATGCTCAAGCTGAAGGTACTGAAATCTATGAAGCCCTCATCACCCACAACGATGAGTACTTCCTCTTGGAAGACTTCGCCGCTTATGTAGAAGCTCAAGAGAAAATCGATGCGCTTTATCGTGATCATGACAAGTGGGCACGCATGAGCTTGGCAAATATTGCTAAATCTCATAAGTTCACTTCAGATGATACGATTACAGAATACGCTAAAGAAATTTGGGAATTGAAAAAATAAGCGATAGCTTATGAATCACAAAAAGACAAAGGCTAGAAATGGTCGTTGTCTTTTTATTTTTTTAGAAGAGGGGTGTCATAGACAGCAAAAAAGCATTTATAAATGGCAGGAGAAGTTTATCTGTAGATCTATCATATCCCTTGAAACTTGAACTTGCTTATCAAGGTGTTATAATAACCTATAGGTATAAGCATCAAAAAGGGGGAAAATACATGGCTTTACGCAGCCAATTAATTACTAAGGAGTTTCCAGAATTAGATAGGGTAGAGCGCTTAAATAACGAGGCCTTCCCAGAAGAAGAACGTATTCCATTAAGTGAGTTTTTACAATTGGATGGTCGTGATGATTATCATTTCTTTGCCTTTTATGACGAGGATGATTTTGTTGGATTTGCCTCAGTTCTCTACAATGCCAAAGTTTTTTATGTGAGTTTCTTTGCCATCGTTCCTCAAATGCGGAGTCATGGCTACGGAAGTGAGATTATTGATAAACTGGTGGACTTTTATGGACCATCTCGGTCTATGGTCTTGGAAGTAGAGCGCTTGGATGAACCAAATGACAATCCTGAGCAACGTGAGGCACGTTGGGATTTCTATAAGCGTAATGGGTTCAAGACTTCCAATGCTTTCTTGGAATATGAAGGTTTGAGTTTTGAGATTCTCTATCGTGGAGATCACTTTGACGAAGAAGCCTACAGAGAGATATTCCGCAAACTTCAGGAAAATGCTTATTTTGACTTCAGTATTAAACATCGTCGCTTGAGTGATTTATAAACAATCAAACCAAACAGGTCTTAGTCGACCTGTTTTTTCATTTGTTTTCAGCGTTTGCCAATCGTTTTCAGAATATTTTGTCGTCCTATGCTATAATGGAAGTATTATGAAGAAAGTAATTTTACAGTATCTGGCAAGTGCTCTGACTGTAATCCTTATACTTGGTCTTGTGGTTTTCAACAGACAGCGAAATCACTCTCTGGTAAAGAAGGTCAAAAACCCTGAGATTTCCTATATCTATAAGGATTCTTTGGAAAATCTAGATAGACTGGCCCTTAGTCAGGCTGGGATTATACAATCCTATCAACTCGATTCTTTGTCTGTTAGGAAGGAAGATGGAAAGATTCACCTCGTTCTCCATATCAATCATTCCTATGATATGCAGGTAAATCTTGTCCTAAAGTCTGATATCTATGGTGATTTATCTGTGGTTCAAGCGACGCCATCAAAGGCTTTGAAGCTCGCCTTGGAGGACGAATCTTATCAGAAACGGTTGACCTTGATTTCACAAAAAGCAGATGCTATTATATCTCGTGATCACTGGGATCAAGGCATTAAACCGGCCTATGTGGCTCAGGTCAGAAGTAAGATGAAGAAGACTTCTTTGAACCAGTTGGAAAAGGTTCTGCAAGAAATTGATCAAGAAAGTAAGGAAGTGGGCTCCGATACCTATACGGCCTTTTTCCAAGCTTCTCAACTGCCTAATCATGACAAGCTCAATTTGGTTATGGAGCACATGCAGGTTTATGTGGATAAGTACCAGTTTCTCCAGTTAGGGAAGTCAGGTTATAAATTTTCCAAAAAGCTAGAGCCAACCAGCGCTTTTTACAGTTACTTCCGTGAGGCTATTATGGAGACCTATCAGACGGATCTAGGGCTTGGAGTAGATGAGTTAGGTATCAAGCTCCACCTTTTTAGGTCTTGGATTGATAAGCAGTCCATGGACTATATTAGGACCAACTACAAGGGCAAGACGGATTTTGACAAGCTTCTGGCTTACAGCAAGGACAAGAAGATTAAGTTGGATTATACTACAGGTGCTTCTTACCATAATCGAAGCTTGGGAGACTTTACCTATCCAGAGAACATGAAAATTCAGCTACCTCAGACCAGTGTCATGGGACCTTACGGTGTCAGCAATTCCCGCTTTATTGAATTTATTGTCAATATGGATACAGGGAAATTTGTTTCTGAGTGGAATGTCTACAAGAAAAGGAAAGACGGTAGTATCGACTCTAATCCTAAGCATTACAAGATTGAAGATGGTGCTGACATTGCTGATACGGACTCTGCTAACTACGGCCTATCTAAGGGATTAAATGCTGACTTACCAGCCTATCTCAATAATAGCCATACCTATCTCGATGTTCGTCACCCTGCGGATAATGCGATTAGACGCAAGATGGTTAGAAAGTGGAAAAATGCCAAGAATGTCTTAAATGGTGGGCGCTATGCTGATATTGTTAAAAAAGGAGGCTTGAAAGACCTTGAAACATGGAAACAAGTTAAAGCTGAAGACCGTCTCCAGGTCTACAATGCTTACCTTGATTATATTCGCTCTCATCTTGTGCTTAATGGGTTTGACAGCTTTTACCAAGAAACCTACAACCCCCAAGGTGGAGACAAAAAAGACTGAAACCCTTGATAGTGTTCTTGTCGCTAAAAATTTCTATCGTGTAAGGGATGCCTATGCCATCAAACTCTACGGGCAGGATGAGGGGATGTCCTTTGATGTGGCTGGTCAGAGACTCTTTGGGTCAAATGTTGCTATTAAAGATGGTCTGTTATACGGCTCCAGTCTTGGAGATTTGACCATTGAGGCTTATTTTCAGGGGGAGGTGTCCTACCTTTTAGAGGCCACCCAGAAGCTCCCAGTGGACAAAAATCGTATCAAGGCTAATCACTATAGTCAGGACATCGTTCTGAATAACGTTTGGTCTAGTCTGGAAGGTCAAGAAACCTCCAACAGTATCATCACTCAGTTTCAGGATAAGACCTTGCTTAAGATGCGGATCAGCTACAACAAGGATTTCCTTCCGACTAAGATTCAAGGTTTTTACAATAGCCAAACCTTTAATGGCTGGCGGGACCTATTTTATATAGATTACCCATATAGTGATCAGGAAGCCTTCAATCAGGCTCAAGATGCCTATATACAACACATCCAGTACATGGAAACGCATCCTGAGGAAGAAGCAGGAGAGTTTGGTTAATAAAGCAAAATCACCTTTATCTCGAGATAAAGGTGATTTGTTTGTTCCTAAGAATTAGGTTTTAGGTTTGACTTGTGGTAACTTCTGGAAAAAGCTTGTCTAGGATTTTTGGAGTGATAGCTTGTCCAGGACCTTCAGCACAATAGGTGTGCATATACATAGAGGGATTGAAGTTGAGCTCGATACAAGTGCAATGAGGTTTTTCCTTGCTAGCAGGCTGAGTTTTATCTGGAATGATGAGGTCAACCCCGCAAGCCCAGGCCCCCATGCTAGTCGCCATAGCTGCAGCTAATTCTTGATAGGATGAATCCATGGTCTCAGTGACATCAATAGAGTCACCGCCCGTAGAGATGTTGGAGTTACGGCGGAGATTGACCTTTTTCCCTTCTGGGAGAATATCATCAGGTGCATAACCTTGCTGATTCAACATCAATTGTTCGATTTCTCCTAGCTCAATGATTTCCAGCGGTGAGCGGTGGTCACGGCCTCGCAATGGGTTGGCATTTTTCTGAGCGACTAATTCACGAATAGTGTGTTTGCCATCACCGACAACATTAGCAGCGACACGAAGGAGGACGGCCTCACAACGCCCGTCCAGAATGAAGAAACGGTATTCGGTTCCTGTGATAAATTCTTCAACAAGAACAGCTGTATCTTCTGCAAAGGCAATCTCGAGGGCTTTCTTATAGTTATCAAGGCTGGCAGGCTCTTGGAAAATGGAAATGCCCAGACCGAAGTTGGTTGATTTTGGTTTAACCACAATTTGCTTGCCCTTGATAAGAGGATAGTAGGCTAGACCTTGTTCTAGATTGGTAAATTCGTCGCCGGCAGGGACAGGGAAGCCAGCATCAGCTAGGATTTTTTTGGTTACGGTTTTATTAGCCATGGCAAGAGGAACTACATAGTTGTCTTTTGAGGTCATGTTACCATTTTTGACGTACTCAACATGATCTTTATGCCAGAGTTTAAGGAATTGATCCTGCTCATCTAGGATTTCAAAATGAAGCCCTTTTTGAATGGCGTCAAAGAGCAGCATCTGGGTAGAAAGTTCCATCTCCTCATAACCCTTAAGGGCATAGTGGGCAGTCCAGTCGTAATCATGATAGGCAAGAGCCTTGTCAAGGGCAAAGTCAGCAAGGGACTTGTCTTTGATATGAGGAAGAAGTTGAGCAGCTAGTGTCTGACTAGGATCTGCAAAGGCATCTTTAACTTGTTTGACCAGACCTTGATGATAGTCACCAAGCCCAAAATGTTGCACCAGTTGGTCTAGAGCTGTCGTAATGTTCTGAGTTTCAGCTTCAGAAGGTAGAGGTTCTAAAGGATGAGAGAGGGCAATTTTTTCATTCAGCGCGTGAGCTTGAGCCAGAGCCTGATCAACATTTTCAGGGGCATCCATCCAGAGGAAGGCTAGAAGGAGTAGGTGTACGGTATCCATGGTAGTTTGGCTAATACCGATACGCTCAAAGGGGTTGAGGTCGAAGTTACGGAATTCCAGGTAGGTGATTCCCTTGTCAAGGAAGGAGCGATTAACCTTTTGTCCACGGAAACGAACAGCCGAGTAAAATTCCTTCTCCGCAATCAAATCACCTTGTTCGATATAGTTTTCGATGGCAGAGACATAGTCTTCTAGGCTTGCAAAAGATACTTGGATTTCTTCCTTATTGACATAACCATGGTCGCTGTTTCGGAAGGAACGCACGGGTTCTGGCACTTCTTGGTCGAAGAAGCCTTGCTCAGCAACAGGTGCAGCACCAAAGAGATAGGTGGTCACCCAACGATAGCGCAAATAGTTCTGAGCCAGCTTAAGATAGAGGGCGTTTTTGAAAGCAATTATATCAATCTGGTCACTTTCTTGGAATAGGGCCTCAACCAAATCTTTCCCTAGTTCCATATTATAGTGGATACCTGAGATAGCTTGTAGTTTAGTTCCGTATTTTTCGGCCAGGTAGTTACGATAATAGCGTTCAAATTCATTTTCCAGTTGGGCAACTTGGATTTCTTGGGCCTTGATACGAGGAGGCATGGACAAGGGCCAGAGAAGTTCATCTTTACTGATGGAACGTCCAGCTACATCGGTAATGGCTCCAAGAAATCGACGAGCCTCAGTGGTAGATTTAGCAACTGGTGTGATGAGTTCCATCTGAAACTCACAAAAATCTGTTTGAATATAAGGGTGGAAACTTCGAGCTCCTAGGCAAGAAGGGTGAGGCGTATGTGCTAATTTTCCCTGTCTATCGACACGAAGACTTTCGCGTTCAATTCCAAAGTTAGCTTGAAGGATAGGGCTGGTAGGCTCCAGCTTTTGAAGCAGTTGATTTATAGTCATAGAGTCACCTTTTCATCTAATGTTAGTGTTAGTCTATTATAAATAGGAGAAGAAAACAACTTTCCGCTACGGTTAAGGGGAATTTCCGAATGTTTTAGATAAGAATTCTTAAAACCAGTTGCTTTTTAGCTCTATTATATGCAAAAATTGTAAAATACCCACCGATTTTTATGTAAAATGTTATTTCTCTTGCAATTTAAATCAAATTAGCCTATACTAATGACGTATATATAAGAATGAAAGAATCCCTAGGGTCTGCCCTCAGGGGCTTTTGTATGCTCTCAAAAGGGTATAACCGTTCTTTTATAGATAAAGGATGAGCGTTAAGAGTAGCTTTCAGACAGTATGCTCTGCCTAAAAGCGATGCTTTCGCCGTGATGGATTACAGGACTAGCTTATATCTATCAATGCCTGAAACACGCTCTGCTCAGGGTAGGCGATATTTTTCGCCGAGGTAGGGGTTATCCTGGACCTATTTGCACTTGTTCGAAGTTGCTCACGATTCGACAGCTCGCTCTGCCCAAAAGTGATGCTTTCGTCGTGATGGATTACAGGACTAGATTATATCTATCAATGCCTGAAACACGCTCTGCTCAGGGTAGGCGATATTTTTCACCGTGGCAATAGTTATAGAAGTCCAGAGACTTCTATAACTCGGAAGTTTTGAGACTTTGGCTCAAAACTTAGCTATGAGATTCCGAAGGAAGCTACTAGCGTCCGAAGCCACTTAAGAAAAATATCAAAAAAAGAAAAAGAATAAAAAACGGAGGTAATTATGTTTCAAACCCTTATCCCCCAGATAAAGGAATACAAGAAACCCTCAATCCTAGCGTCCGTCTTTATGACACTAGAAGTCATGTTTGAGATTTCCATTCCCTTTGTCATGGCTAATCTTTTGGACAAAGGTGTCCAGCAATCCAACATGTCTAACATTTGGCTCTACGGTGGCCTCATGCTGGTCTGCGCCTTTCTATCACTATTCTGCGGCATGCAGTCGGCTCGCTATGCAGCTTTTGCCTCTGCTGGATTTGCCAAGAATCTACGTCAGGCCATTTTCAAAAAGGTTCAAACTTTCTCTTTTGAAAATATCGATAAGTTCTCAGCTGGTGGTTTGGTGACACGTATGATGACTGATGTTACCAACGTGCAGAACTCTTATCAGATGATTATCCGTGTCTGTGTGCGTGCACCACTTAACCTGATTTTTGCTATTGCAGCAAGTTTCTTGATTAATGCTGAAATGGCTTGGATTTTTGTTGGTGTAACGATCTTCCTTGGTGTGGTTTTGGCCATTATTACCAAAATCGTATATCCTCTTTTTACTCAAGTATTTGAGGCTTATGACAACCTTAACAACAGTATCAAGGAAAATATCACCAACATGCGTGTGGTGAAATCCTATGTTAAAGAGCAGGAAGAGACTGACAAATTTAAGAAGGCCTCACGTCGTATTTACAAGATGTTCATGCGTGCCATTCGTGTAGTTATCATGTCTAACCCAGCTATGATGTTGTCTATGTATGCGTCCTTCCTTATGATTTCCTGGTTTGGTGCCCATCTCATCGTTGGTGGTAGCTTAACTACAGGGGAATTGACTTCGATGTTCAGTTACACCATGACCATCCTCATGTCACTCATGATGTTCATGATGATCTTTGTCATGTTGTCTATCTCTACAGCATCTGTTGAACGTATTGATGAAGTTCTTAGCACTGAAGCCACCATTGTTTCACCTGAAAATGGTTTAACAGAAGTTGCAGATGGTTCTATCAGCTTTGATCATGTGGATTTCTCATACACGGATGAAAATGGTGACAAGACCCATGTCCTCAAAGATATCACTTTGGATATTAAGTCTGGTGAAGTTATTGGTATCCTTGGTGGAACGGGTTCGGGTAAATCAAGCTTGGTTCAGCTGATTCCTCGCCTTTATGATGTGGAAGAAGGTCAGGTTAGGGTTGCTGGGCATGATGTTAAGGACTATGATTTGGATAGCTTACGTAAGCAAGTTGCCATGGTCCTTCAAACCAATGTCCTTTTCTCAGGAACCATTAAAGAAAATATGCGTTGGGGAAATAAACAGGCAACAGATGAGGAAATCATTGAAGCTTGTAAGATTGCCCAAGCTGATGAATTTATCCAAGAGTTTAAGGATGGCTATGATACTAAGATTGAACGTGGTGGAGCCAATGTCTCAGGGGGACAACGTCAACGTCTTTGTATCGCACGTGCCCTTCTCATGAATCCGAAAATCTTGATTTTGGATGATTCGACATCGGCAGTCGATACCAAGACAGATAGTTTGATTCGTCAAGGCTTCGCTTCAAGTCTTAAGGACACGACCAAAATCATCATCGGTCAACGTATTTCATCTATCCAAGATGCCGACCGTATCATCGTCATGAATGATGGTCGTATCGATGCTGTTGGTACGCATGACGACTTGGTGGCTAATAATGCTATCTATCGTGAGGTTTACAAGATGCAAACACAAGGGAAAGGAGTAGCAGATGCAGAATAAGAAAAAAGCTAATTGGGGCTCTCTAGCACGTCTTCTACGCTTTTTGTGGCAAGACTACAAACTTTCACTTAGTATTGCCTTTGTCCTCATTGTTGTTGCTTCTTTGGCAACGGTTAATTTGACGGCTTCGATTCAGTCCTTGGTGGACGTTTACGTTCAACCCATGCTCAAATCTGGTAGTCATGATTTTGGGCCACTGTTACGTTTCTTGACGTCAGTTGGGGTCTTTTGTCTTATCGGTGTGGTTGCCAACTATGTGGCCTCCCTCCTCATGGCGACGATTTCACAAGATTCCCTGCGTTCCCTTCGTAATCAGCTTTTTGCTCGTATGCAAAAGCTTCCGATTCGCTACTTTGATGCTCACCAACACGGTGACATCATGTCTATTTACACCAACGATATCGATGCCCTCCGTCAAGCTGTCGAGCAATCTATTCCGCAGTTGTTACAAACGGCCATTACCCTTATCGGGGTGACTGTAACCATGCTTACGGTTAGTCCCCTTCTCTTTATCGTGGTTCTAATCATGGTAGGCATCATGTTTATGGTCATCAAAAATGTATCAGCTAAATCAGGTCGTTACTTCGGTGAACAACAAAAGAACCTAGGGATTGAGAATGGTTTTATCGAAGAAATGATGTCAGGTCAAAAGGTAGTCAAGGCCTTCGTCCACGAAGAAAAAAGTATGGCTGACTTTGACAAGATTAATGAACAACTCTTTGAATCGTCATATTTAGCCAATCGCTATGCCAATGTTCTCATGCCAATTCTTGGGAACTTAGGAAATGTTTCCTTTGTTTTGACTGCCTTGGTCGGTGGGATATTTGCTCTAAATGGTGTCGGTAGCTTGACTATCGGTGGTCTCATGGCCTTCCTACAATTGAACCGTTCCTTCAACGGCCCAATTACTCAGGTTTCTCAACAACTTAACTTTGTCCTTATGGCACTTGCTGGTGCAGACCGTATCTTTGATCTTTTGGATGAAGCAGAGGAAGTTGACCAAGGTAAGGTCACTTTGGTCAACTACGAATTGGTAGACGGTCAGATGGATGCGACAGACAAGAAAACCAACCACTGGGCTTGGAAGCACCCACGTCCAAATGGTGACTACGAATTGGTTGAGTTGGTCGGAAATGTGGTCTTCCAAGATGTTGATTTCTCTTACGATGGTAAGAAACAAATTCTTCATGGCGTTAACCTCTATGCAGACAAGGGGCAAAAGGTAGCCTTTGTCGGTGCGACAGGTGCTGGTAAGACGACGATTACCAATTTGATTAACCGTTTTTACGATATCCAATCTGGTGTGATTACTTATGATGGTATCGATGTGAAGCTGATTGAAAAAGATTCTCTTCGCCGATCACTTGGTATCGTGCTTCAGGATACCCATCTCTTCACAGGGACTATTGCTGAAAATATTGCCTACGGCCGTGCGGATGCGACTCGTGAAGAAATTCTTGAAGCTGCTCGTATTGCTAACGTGGATTCCTTTGTTCAACATCTGGACAATGGTTACGACACTGTTCTTACAGACGATGGTGCAGGCTTGTCTAATGGACAACGTCAGCTGATTGCCATTGCGCGTGCTGCCCTTGCTAATGCACCAGTTCTGATCCTTGATGAAGCGACATCCTCTATTGACTCTCGTACCGAAAAAATGGTGCAAGAGGGGATGGACAGACTCATGGAAGGACGCACGGTCTTTGTTATCGCCCACCGTCTTTCAACCATCGTTAACTCTGACGTTATCATGGTTATGGACCACGGACGTATCATTGAACGTGGTGACCATGACAGCCTTATGGAACAAGGTGGTACTTACTACCGACTCTATACTGGTGGTCTTGAAATTGATTAACATTAAAAGAACTCAGGCTTTGCCTGAGTTTTTTTGCATATGAAGAAGATGTTTCTTTTGAGACTTTTCTTGTAAAAACGATAGATTTGATATCTTAAATCTCAACTTCTTTTAAACCGTGTGAGTCCAGGCGATAAATCTTTTGGCAAACTTGTCTGAGGTAGTTGACATCATGTGAGACTGTCAGAATGGCACCTGGATAGTTCTCGAAGAGCTGTCGGACTTGGGGTTGTGAGGTGGGTGAAAAATTTCTGGTTGGTTCATCTAAGATAAGGAGCTGAGGGCTTTCTAAGACCAGGTGTAGCAGGAGTAGTTTTCCTTTCTGTCCTCCAGATAAATCAGAAATGGCATGGCTCATTTCATCATGACTAAAGTTGAGGTTGGCGAGATGGGAGCTTATAACCTCTCGTTCAGACTTGTCGCCTGTCTTACTTAAAAACGCTATCGGTGACAAATCATTTTGCAAGATAGTATTGTAATGTTGAGGCATGTAGCCAATAGTCAGGTCTGTCTTCTTGCTAAGTTCTTGGTAGAGAAAGTGTAAGAGAGTGGATTTACCACAGCCGTTATCTCCAACAATACCAATTTTTTCTTGCCCTTTCAAAGAAAGTTTGAGATGGTCAATGGTCAGGTGAGGAGCGATGTTTATCTGCTTTTTATCCAGATTTAAGAGATATTTTCCCTGAGGTAGAGGAGTGATATGAGAGAAGAATAGTTCAATACTGTCTTCTTTATCAGGCATTTGTGTCATATCTTGGGCAAGGCGGTCGTAGCGTTTTTCTTGCGAGAGGACTGCTTTCATCTTTTTGGCAACCAATCGTCCTTGCGTGCTATCATGCGTATTACGTAGGGTAGTTTGAACATTTTGTTTGATACGGAGATGCTTGGCCATGGCTTTGTCATAGGCTTTTTTCTCGGTCTTCGCTTGCTGCATTTGTTGCTGGAAGGCATCAGTGCGTTGCTGGCTATAGTTATCATAGTCGAGGTGCTCCACACTAGTCCTTGCCTGACGGCGACGTTTAAGGAGTTCCAGATGGATAATGGTATCTGCTGTCTGGCTTAGTAGGTCTTCGTCATGTGAGATATAGATTATGGTTTGATCAGAATGTTTGATAAAATTTTTTAGCCAAGTCATAGTAGTCAAGTCCATATCGTTTGAGGGCTCATCAAGAAAAATGATGTCGTGGGGACGGGCTAATTCTCGGATGAGTTGAATTTTGAGTTTCTCGCCACCTGACAGAGAGGAGATAAGCTGACTGCTAGCAAAACGATCACTATCAAAATGAAGTTCATCAGCCAGACGATAGAGGGTAGCATAGTCTAGGTCATAAGTATCCGCAAAGAAGTAGTCGTTAAGGGTTAGGGATTGTAAGTCATCCGAAATCTGCTGGGGAATATAGACCTGTGGGCTATCTGGTTTATTAATAGTTCCCTCGTAAGAAAGATGGTCAAAATGTGCTTTAGGATTGACAAGAAGGGTAAGGAGACTTGACTTTCCATTGCCTTCTTCCCCAATGATAGCGACTTTTTCACCAGTAGCTATCGTTAGATTTAAGTCATGAACGAGTTCACGCAAATCTTTGGTATGGGTAATAGTTAGATGTTGAATCTGTATCATAGGACCTCCTAGGTCTGAGTGCTTGTTGATAGTGTTTCATGGAAAATATGGTTCTTACTTCAAACAATATCAAAGGTCAAAAAACAGTCCTACCTTATAAGATAGAACCGTCTTGAATCTAGCTAAAAAGCCCTCTAGGAGATAGTGATGGTGTGGATGCAAAAAAACGCAGATACCACCAATAAATTTTCTATAGAAAAAGAGCGCAAAAAAGACATGAAAACAATCTATCAAATAAAGTAGGTTTATTGTGAATAGACTTAGTTGTTCATGTCTCCATTTACCTCCGAATGTTACTTGCCTTGATTGTACGCTGTCCGAGAGATTTTGTCAAATGAAAATAAAATATCCAGTCCTATTAGACCGCCAATCTACCTTATCAATAGTCTCCACCTATGCTATACTAAAAGCAATACTAAAAATGGAGATTATTTATGGAAAATAAGTTTGTAAAGAAACCAACACCTAAGGGGGATAAGTCCACAAGAATTGTTTTTATAGGTCTCTTAGTGGCATTGCTTTTTATAATCGCAGGGACGGCTATCTTCTTTGCTGTGAATAGTAGCAGTAAGGCTACCAAAGGTTCAGCTGCATCCAGTAAGTCGAGTACGACTGTCTATTCCGGCAGCAATGCAGAAGACCCCTTGTTCAAAATTACCCTGAAAACCTTCGGAGATAATAAAGAATTTTTACTCGTGACACCAAATCCTGGTCATGATAGAAACATGTTTAACATTGTGGGGGTAGCTGGTCAATACTTAGTCACTCAAGAGTACAAGGGGGATGAATCTGGTAAGAAAAATGCCAAGGGTGAGACACTTTATAAGTATGACTACTTTAATATCTATATGTATGACACGGAAAAACCAAATCAAAAACCTAAACAAATTGACCTCTTGAAATTGGCTAAAAAAGCTGGGGATGAAGATTATTTAAATCAGGTAAGTCTAAGGCTTTTCATGCTTAATGAACAAGCTTACTTACAAATGCCTTTTGGTGCGTCATCAGCTGATTTTGCTTCTAATAAAAAATACCTCAATCTCAAAACGCAAAAGATTGAGGAAATGAATATTTCAGCTAACTCGAATACTTTGTACTCGGAATTGGATTACGCCAATGTTGATATGCGTAAGACTTTAGAGCCTTTGGGTCTTGAAATGTGGCCGGGTGCAACTAATGGTAAGGATCTAGATCATCCAACAGAAACACCAATTGCGAGTCTGCCTGCTCTTTATTACATTTCTGAAAAAGACAGAAGCCTCAATATGGATAATAGCAACTTTGCCAAAGAGCATAAGGATGCTTATGAAGCGATTAAGACCAAACATGCTAGGATCTACACCATTCCAAGCAAGATTAACAATGAAACCTGGTTCAATACCTTACTCCATTGGATGGCATCTGAAGGCCAGGATGCCTACGAGTTACCGGTTAGGGCATTTAGACCGACTCAGGAAGAAGGGAAAGTCAAGTCCTACCAAGAATTGCAGACTTGGAATGACAACCATATCAGAAAAAAATAGGGGAACTTACCTCTGAAACCCATAAGATTATGAACCCAAGTTTATGATACTTGGTTTTTTTAGTTTTTTGAAATGCTAATGGGAGACTTTAGTCGTGAAAGAGGATTATTAAATTGTATATCAATGGTTTATCGAGGGTGTTACAGAATCGGATGGTTTGTAATAAGAAGGTGAAAATTAGAATCAAAGTGAGAATATCGGCCAATAAAATGAGTTAAACTCTCTCATAACTCTGACATCTTACTTGAATAATATGAGAAAGTTAGGAATGAAAAGAAAATAAAATAGAAATTTGAAAACGGTATAAAGCAAATAAAATCAAGGTTTTTACACTTGTAAGAATAAAAAATGAGCGAAAGTTGTTGGTTGAATTGTCAGACAACTTGATTTTTTTTAAAAAAGTTAACTTAATCACTTGACCATGAATTGTCAGAATGTTAGAATGTAATAGAATCATGAGTTCAAGTATAGGATTCTTGTATACTCGTGACCTATAACTAACTATTTCATACAGAGGGAGACTTGAAATGAAAGACATTTTTAACAGACGTCAACGATTTTCATTGCGTAAATATTCGTTTGGTGTCGCTTCAGTCTTGCTAGGAACGGCACTCTTTGCTGCTCATACTGCACAGGCTGATGAAGTAACAGCGCCTGACGCTTCTTCATCAAATCCTGGTTCATCAGTTGAGGGCGAGAGTTCTTCAGACCTGGTTGAGACGTCAACAGCATCAACAGCTCAAGCAGATCCTACTGCAGCTGTATCTTCAACTGAGGCAACTGCGTCAACATTTAACTTGACGCCAGAAGCTTCAACAACAGATAAGGCTGCCGCAGAGACAACTGACAAACAAGCTACAGAAACTGCAAAACCTGAAGCAGCTAAACCAGCTTCAGAGACTGCAAAACCAACTGAAAAAGCTACGTCAGAAACAGCTAAACCAGCTACAGCGGCATCTTCAAATGCAGCTAGCAACAACGTTGAAACAACAGCTTCAGCGACAGCCGCTGCAGCAACTCCAGCTGCAACAGCGGCTAATCGTACTGCAGCAACAGCAGCTCCAGTAGCTGAAGAAACAGCAGCAGCCGAAACTGCGGCAGCAGCAACAAGTGTTAAGCCAAATGTCACAGCACGTGCTTACTCAGTTAGAGCAGCAGCTGAAGATCGCAGTGCAACACTTGATCGCGCTGCTAGTGAAGTGACAAGTGCAGGTGCTTTGGAAACAAGCCGTCGTAGTCGTAGTCGTAACCGCCGTGCTGTTACAGACCACAATAACGAGCCGGTTGCTGTAGCAACTTTCCTAAAAGACGGTGAAGTTGCTACACCTGAGATGACGGATCCAAATGGTGCAAGTGTTGCATCTCAAACTGTACCAGCTGGATACCAAGCTAAAGAAGGCGACTTCTATACTTATGCTATTTGGGATCTTACTAAGTTCAATGAACGTTATGGTACAACATATTATGCGCGTGCCTATAAGAGATTTGATGACTCTACCGATACAACTGTTGAATTGATCAACAAAAATACTGGTGCTGTAGTTGAAACAAGAACGATTACCGCTTCTAGTGGGGTTCAAAAGTTCACGACTACTACAGCAGCGTCTAATAGCCAATTAACTTTCCAAGTAGATTATAAAGCTGGGACTGCCCCAACTGGTAAAAAAGCAGAACCATTTATTCAAAATGGTTATGCAGTTGGAAAGAGTATCACAGACTTAGTAGCTAGTGGACACCAACTTACACCAGCTGAGCAAGCACTTTATACTGCGGTTTATAACGCTCGTACTACAACAGATATTTTAAACGTTGTTGAACCAGCTTACAATGGTCGTACAATTACTGATTCAAACGCTAAAATACCAGTAACAATTAATAAAACAACTTACTATAAAGTAGTTGATAAAAACAATCCAACATTTAACGCCAATAAAACAGATAAAACTGTTCAAGATTATAAAGAAAATGGTAATGAAGTTGAGTTAGCTAGATACACTCTTAAAGCTGAAGAAGGACAACGTTTCACAGCATCTGGCGAACGTCAATTTGATGGCTACAAACTTTATCAAGCAGCTGATGCAAATGATCAATCAGGTACTGTAAGTCGTCCTTACACCGTTGGTACGAAATTCATGGATGCGGACCGTTACGGTATCAAACGTATCAAAGAAATTGTTGGAGAAGATGGTTCAGTCGTTATTCGTGTTTACTTGCTAGATCCAAGACAACAAAGTAAACGTTCTGATGGTTCATTAAGTACCGATGGCTATATGTTGCTAGCAGAAACTAAGCCGATTAAACCAGGTGAATGGAATTCACAGGATTTAGTTGTTAAGAAAACACCTCTTAGAACAATTTCATATACAGAAACTAATCCAAAAACTGGAGCAGTCACACAATATCCTAATGGTAAAGAAGTTCCATTTGACTTCCAAAAAGCTTCTGGATATGAACCATATCATACTGTATTCGTACCATTCTTAGGAGATGGAATTGGACACGGCTCAGCTAACTCACAATTGGAACGTGGGGTAGAAGGTATCGGTACCAACGTTGACTTGCTCAACACTTTGACACCGTACAAACAACCTGTTTATTACTATGTAAAACAAGAACCAGTTGAAGTCACTCCAGAAGTTGAAAAACAATTGGCAGGACGTACCCTTGTAGATGGTGAATTCAGCTTTAAGATTAAGGAAAACTCTTCTGCACCTGGTGTGGAAGAAACTGTCACAAATAAAAATGGTAAGGCAACCTTCTCTAAATTAACATTTAATAAAGTAGGTACTTATACTTATACTATTACCGAATTACCAGGTGCAGATAAGGATGTCGACTATGATGCTATGAAAGTAACCATGACTGTTACGGTTACTGAAAATGCAACAGGTGATTTGCAAGCTTCTGTTAAATACAGTGGTGCTGGCGGTTTTGCTTCAAGCGCAGATGACAAAGTCTTTAACAACTACGTTGTAGCTCCTGTTAAGACTAAGTTTGACTTTAGCAAGGCTCTCGCAGGTCGTGAGTTGAAAGCCGGTGAATTTAGCTTCGTATTGAAAGATTCAACTGGTAAAGTTCTTCAAACTAAAACAAATACTAAAGCAGGTGTTGTAGCCTTTGATGATTTGACCTTTGACAATACTCAAGTTGGTACTCACAAGTACACTGTAGAAGAAGTTATCCCAGAAAACAAAGAAGCTGGTATGACTTACGATACAATGAAAGCTGAAGTAACAATCACTGTTACTAAGGAAGGTCACGTTCTTAAAGCAACAAACACTCTTCCATCAGATACAGAGTTCAACAATACATTCACACCTGCTGCAACACAAGCACAATTCCGCTTCACAAAACGTTTGGAAGGTAAGACTCTTGAAGCAAATGCCTTCACCTTCGAATTGCTTGAAAACGGCAATGTGATCCAAACTAAGAAGAATGCGGCTGATGGTTCAATCCAATTTGATCCAATCTCATATGCAACTGTAGGTACACACACTTACACTGTACGTGAAGTAGCTGGAACAGATACCAACATTGATTACGATGATATGAATGCAGTTGTAACTGTAAATGTCACAAAAGACGCTCAAACAGGTCTTTTGAACGCTGCAGTTACAATGCCAGCTGATACTGAGTTCAATAACTTTGCTGTTGCACCAGTTAAGACTCGTTTTGACTTCACTAAAGCTCTTGCAGGTCGTGCTCTTAAAGATGGTGAATTTAGCTTCGTATTGAAAGATGCCAACGGAACTGTTCTTCAAACTAAGACTAACAATGCTAATGGTGTTATCGCCTTTGACGATTTGACATTCACAAACGCACAAGTTGGTACTCACAAGTACACTGTTGAAGAAGTTCAAGGTTCTGAAGCTGGCATTCAATATGACACAATGAAAGCTGAAGTAACAATTACTGTTACTAAAGATGGTCATGTTCTTAAAGCTGTTAATACACTTCCAGCCGACAAAGAATTCAACAATACATTCACTTCATCTCCAACACAAGCACAATTCCGCTTCACAAAACGTTTGGAAGGTAAGACTCTTGAAGCAAATGCCTTCACCTTCGAATTACTTGAAAACGGCAATGTGATCCAAACTAAGAAGAATGCGGCTGATGGTTCAATCCAATTTGATTCAATCTCATATGCAACTGAAGGTACACACACTTACACTGTACGTGAAGTAGCTGGAACAGATACCAACATTGATTATGATTCAATGAACGCAGTTGTAACTGTCAATGTCACAAAAGACGCTCAAACAGGTCTTTTGAACGCTGCAGTTACAATGCCTGAAGACACTGAGTTCAACAACTATGTAGTTGCTCCAGTTGTAACTAAGTTCGACTTTACTAAGAAATTGGCAGGTCGTGAACTTAAAGCAGGTGAATTCAGCTTCGTATTGAAAGATTCTACAGGTGCAGTAGTTGAAACAGTTAAAAATGATGCTGCTGGTAATGTTTCATTCTCTAACTTGTCATTCGACAACACTAAAGTAGGTACTCATACTTATACAGTAGAAGAAGTTATCCCAGCCAACAAAGAGTTTGGTATGACTTACGATAAGATGAAAGCTACTGTTACAGTTGAAGTTGCTAAGAACGGTCATTCATTGACTACGGTTACAAACGTATCTTCAACTGGTGGGGTTGATGCCAACGGTAATGCTACTGACGGTACTGCCGATAAAGAATTCAACAACAAAGTAACTCCTCCAACACCTCCTGAATTCCAACCAGAAAAATTTGTCGTTTCTAAAGAGAAATATGACATTACTGGTGACAAGTTGATGGATGACGACGATGATGTACCTGGTAACGAGTACACAGCAACAAATGCAAATCCATATGTTGATGGTGTTAAAAACAACGAACCAGAAAACTTGAATACTAAGACTGTTGAACGCGGTTCTAAATTGGTATACCAAGTATGGCTTGATACTACTAAATTCACAGAAGCTAACAACATCCAATACGTTGGTGTATCTGATAAATACGATGCAGAAAAATTGGACGTTAACGCTGCTGACATCAAAGCATACGATTCAGTAACTGGTGCAGACGTGACTGCTAAATTCGACATCAAAGTTGAAAATGGTACAATCACTGCAACTTCTAAAGATGAATTTATCAAAGATAAAGTAAACAACCCTGTTATCGATACTACTAAATTCGCATTTGGACGTTACTATAAATTTGATATCCCAGCAACTGTTAAAGAATCTGTTAAAGCTGGTGCTGATATTGAAAATACAGCCAACCAAACAGTTCACGTTTACAACCCAGTAAGCAAGACAGTTGAAAAACCTGAAAAACCAACACAAAAACGTGTTAACAGCGTTCCAGTTCCAGTGGAAATGAACTTCACAAAACGTTTGGAAGGTCGTGAACTTCAAGCTAACGAATTCGAATTTGTATTGAAGAAAGACGGCGTTGAAGTTGAACGCGTGAAGAACGACGCTGCTGGTAAGATTGTCTTCGAGACTCTTAAATTTGGTCGCGATGATCTTGGTAAGACTTACAACTACACAGTAGAAGAAACTCCTGGTACAGATACAACTGTCAAATACGACACAATGGTTGCCACTGTTAAAGTTGTTGTTTCACACGACGGTACAGCTAAAGCAATCGTTGCCAACGTAACAGATGCTGCTGATAAAGAATTCAACAACCGTGTAACACCTCCAGAAGAACCTAAGTTCCAACCAGAGAAATACGTTGTTTCTAAAGCGAAATTCGATATCACTGGTACTAAACTCGTTGATGATGATTCTGAATTGACAGATAAATATGGTGAAACAAACACCAATCCATATGTCGATACAACTGACAACAACGAATTGGAAAACTTGAATACCAAGACAGTTGAACGTGGTCAAAAACTTTACTACCAAGTATGGTTGGATACAACTAAATTTGATGCAGCTAACAAAGACAACATCCAAACAGTAGGAATCACAGATAACTACGATAAGGATAAATTGACTGTTAATGCTTCAGACATCAAGGTTTACGATTCAGTAACTGGTGCAGATGTTACTAACAAGTTCGATATCACTGATAACAACGGTGTTCTTACAGCTAACCTTAAAGCTGGCTTCACTAAGTCACTTGGTGACGCTGAAAATACACAAATCATCGATACAACTAAGTTTGAATTTGGACGCTACTATAAATTTGATATTCCAGCAACAGTGAAAGACGATGTTGTAGCTGGTGCAGATATCGAAAACAAAGCAGCTCAAGTTGTTAACTACTACAACCCAGTAAGCAAGACAGTTGAAAAACCAAACAAACCAACTGAAAAACGTGTCAACAGTGTTCCAATCTCAGTAGAATTCAACTTCACTAAGAAATTGGAAGGTCGTGACCTTAAAGCTGGCGAATTCACATTCGAGTTGAAAGATAGCGACAATGTTGTGATTGCAACTGCAACCAACGATGCAGCTGGTAAGATTAAATTCTCTCCAGTAGAGTACACAAATAAAGCTGGTAAAACTGTTACAGCCCTTAAATACCAGAAGGGTCAAGAAGGTACTTACAAGTACACTGTAACAGAGGTTAAGGGTACAGATGCAACTGTCACTTACGATGAAATGGCTGCTGTTGTAACCGTTACTGTATCTCATGATGGTACAGCGAAAGCCTTGATCACAAACGTGACAGACCCTGCTGATAAAGAATTTAACAACCGTGTGACTCCACCAGAAGAACCTAAGTTTCAACCAGAGAAATATGTTGTTTCTGAAGAGAAATTCGATATCACTGGTGACAAACTCGTTGATGATGATAAAGAGTTGGCAGACAAGTACGCAGACACAAATGCGAACCCATATGCGGACGATGCATCAAACAACGAAAAACAAAACTTAAATACTAAGACTGTTAACCGTGGCGACAAGTTGGTTTACCAAGTATGGTTGGATACAACTAAATTCGACGCATCTAACAAGGACAACATCCAATCAGTAGGAATCTCAGATGACTACGATGAAACTAAATTGGAACTTGATTCTACTAAGATCAAAGCTTACGATTCAGTAACAGGCGCAGAAGTCACAGATAAATTCGATATCACTGTTAACAACGGTGTGATTACTGCAACTCTTAAAGCTGGCTTCACTAAGTCACTTGGCGATGCAGAAAACACACAAGTTATCGACACAACTAAATTCGCCTTTGGACGTTACTACAAGTTCGACATCCCAACAACAGTTAAAGCTGATGTACCTGGCGGTGTAGATATTGAAAATACTGCGGCTCAAGTAGTTAACTACTACAACCCAACAACTAAGAAAGTTGAAAAACCAAACAAACCAACTGAAAAACGTGT
>NZ_JACLQV010000012.1:0-67915 GCF_016648915.1 Streptococcus sp. 3.1
TATCAATTTTAAATTTGGATGGAATGATTGTTATTAATTCTTTTAATCCCTGCTTTACAAAACCTTGATTTTCATATTTTTCTGATATCCAATATCCAATTTCGGCTTGATGTTTTTGTAAATCAATATTATGTATATCTATCATCCCTACTGGTTTCTGATTGACGCAAATTGTTAACATAAATAACTCATTACGCTCCATTTTTTCACGTGCATACTTTATAAACGCTCTTTCATTTTCAATACTTTTCATATCTTCCACCCAAGGAAGCCACATAGCAAGACGTTCTCGTTCAGTAGAAACAATCTCATATAACCCTTCACTATGGCTATCGGATATATATAAAAGTTGGCATCGTTTCCCACGTGATTTATACTCTATGAATAGTTCCGAGTCCAAGTTGGTAGAATCCACTTCATACTCCTTGTTATAAATGATAATATTCTTTAGCTTCTTTATTTACGAAATCATTATATTACTTTTTTACTACTTTTCAAATGAATAAAATTTTGTCTATCTTTTTGAGGTCAGTACATATTACAACAACAAACGAATTAAGGTAAAACTAAAAGGACCTAGTCCTATATAGTAGAGAACTAAATCCTTCACTTAAATTATTTGTCTAACTTTCTAGTATCAGTTCAAGTTTATACCGCTCGACTCTTCACATAGTCAGGATAGCATAGAAAGATGTTTGCTTACTTAGTGAAATCCAATACTTTACGTCCTTGGATTTGTCCTTTTTCCATTTGATCAAAGACTTCTACTGCTGTATCAACAGGAACAGTTTCAACAACTGGTACCACCAAGCCTTGTGCGCCAAAGTCGAAGGCTTCTTCCAAATCCTTACGTGTACCTACAAGAGATCCAACAACACGGATACCATCTAGAACTGTTTTGACAATTGAGAGCTCCATATATTCTGATGGGAGACCAACCGCAACGACTGTTCCACCAGCACGTACACTATCGATAGCCTGGTTGAAAGCGACCTTAGAAACAGCTGTTACAACAGCACTGTGTGTACCACCAGTTTTTTCTTGGATATAGCCTGCTACATCTTCAACTTCTTTACCGTTCACCACTAAATCAGCGCCAGATTCTTTAGCCAAATCAAGTTTATCTTGGTTGATATCAACAGCTACTACTCGTGCATTGAAAACCTTCTTAGCATACTGAATAGCCAAGTTACCTAGTCCTCCAGCACCATAAATAGCTACCCATTGACCAGGTTCAACTTTAGCTTCTTTAATAGCTTTATATGTTGTAACTCCCGCACAAGTGATAGATGAAGCTTGAGCTGGATTAAGTCCTTCTGGAACTTTCACAGCATAGTCAGCAGTAACCAAAGCATAATCACTCATACCACCATCAACACTATAACCAGCATTTTTTACAGAACGACAGAGTGTTTCACGACCAGTTGTACAATATTCACAATGACCACATCCTTCGAAGAACCAAGCGATTGATACGCGATCACCTTTTTTAAGTGTTTCAACCCCTTCGCCAACTTCTTCAACAATACCAATTCCTTCGTGTCCTAAGATACGACCTGGTACTTGGCCAAAGTCTCCATGAGCTACATGAAGGTCAGTATGGCAAACGCCACAGTACTCAACTTTAACCAAAGCTTGACCATGACCAACTACTGCGGGTTTTTCATGATCAACAACTTCAACACCTGTACTTGCTTGATTAACAACAACTGCTCTCATCTTAATTACCTCCATATGATAACTTTTAACACCTTCATTGTAGCACTTACAGAGACAATGTCAACGCTTATATAAAACTTTTCTTAGCTTGCGAAAACTTTCTTGAAAACACTCTATACAAGTGAAATTGCTACTATTTCTGCTGCTGATATAGCTATATTTCAATCATTCCCAAGATATCTATACTGTCTCACAAGTGTCTTGGAATCCGGTAGGCCGACTTCAAAATGGAAATAATGATTGCGTCCATCTCTGGCATTCTCTTTATTTAATAAAAAATAATTCTTTTGACTGATGGCCATCTCCCTCATAATATCATCCGTCAAAAAGGTTAAGGGAATATCCATGGCAGAATAGCGATAAAAGTCTTCTTCAAATTTTAAATAGCTAGCAGAAAAATAGTCAATTTGAAGTTTATCATCATAAATTTTTCTCTTCCTCATCTATGTTTTCAACCCCCAAACTAATTTCTAATATATCCTTTGTTAGAATACATTTATGTCGCTTGCAAGATTTTATAGTAACTTGATTAAAATTCAAGTCAACCACATAGCCACTACATCTACAGCACCTACCTTGATCCTTTATCTGGAAATTTCCCAATAATTGACCTGAATAAAGCTGGTTTAATAAAGTAAACTTCTCTAAATCATCCAAATGACTCGTAAGATTTTCTTTAGTCTTATCTTCATGTAGGGAACTTGTGTGTTCTGACAAGAAAAAGCCCATCCACTTCATCATTCCCCTATCTTTATGTTCCCTAGCTGATTGAAAGGGAAGGTAACTACGGTCTATCATTTTAAGCCATCTAATCCCCCAGCCGAGTGTCCACCAATAAGCTTACTTCGAGCAAGACTCCTAGATGCCCCCTGTAAAGAAGTCGCTTTTTGAATGGTCGTAAAGCCAAATTCCTGACGAATACTATCTATAGCTGACTGAAGCCTTTCTTCTTTATCAATGTCATCTGGATTATCAAATAAAGAAAGAATTTGAAACCCTTCATCTACAAAATTTGCATAAGAGACACTCACACTTCGAACAGCCCCTCCTTGATATTTCTTCCTAAAGAGTGCAATGACATGTCCTATTAATATCCTTGTGTTATTAGCAGGTTCAATCTTCATCTGTGCTTGTAGCGAACGCTTGCCCTCTAACTTTGAAAATCCAATGCTAATGGAAACTTGACAAGCTTTCTTATGAGCTCGTCTTAACCTAATGGCTACCTGCTCCGCCATCTCTCTTAGAATCAATTCAATATCAGCTTGACGCTCATAGTCTCGTGGTAAGATTTGAGAATTTCCTAAGCCAAGTGACTTTGGTTTATAAGGTTTATGAACATTACTCTCATCAATACCGTTAGCATGAAAAAAGAGGTCTAAACCTACAATACCTAACTCCTTTTTAAGAATATCAGGATTGCTATTAGCAAGTTCTCGAATGGAGCAAATTCCCAACTTGTTTAGCCGCTTCTCCATCCGCTTACCAATCCCCCAGAAATCAGTCATATGGGGAATATTCCAAACCTTAGTCTCGACATCTTCATAGGACCAGTTGGCTCTCATAGTAGCCGTATGTTTAGCCTCATTATCAAGAGCTAACTTAGCCAATAAGGGATTGCTGTTAGACATTCCAACTGTCGAGTAAATGCCTGTCTCCCTCCAAATATCTCTTTGAATACGCCCTGAAATCATATCTAACTTATCTTTTCTAGTAACAGTCCTATCGGGTATAAAGTAATTCAGTGACGACGTGAGATCAATGAAACCCTCATCAATGGAATAGGGAAGAATATCTTCAACACTGGCATAATTCTGGAAAATGTGTTGAATCTGGATATTCTTTTTTATATAGAGATCCATTCTAGGAGGAACGATAAAGGTAACCTTGGCCCAAGATTCGATGTAATCTACAAAATCTCTATCCGTTGGAAGTCCCTGCTTTTTGGCATTATAATAATGAAACTTACGAGAATGAATGTCAAAAGGTAAGTCATAAGAACGACTAACATTTGACTTGCCAAAAACTTGCTTAAATATAGGGGAAGAGGCTAGTATCAAACCATTCGCATTTTCAGCCCTACTCATCACACATAGAGAGGTCTTAAGAGGGTGCAGTCCACGTTCAACACACTCCACACTTGCATAGAAAGATTTCATATCTACAAAAGCAATGTCACTTTGCGGTTCTCTTGAATAATCAAAATATCCCATGCTCGCCCTTTCGTTAGTTTATAAACTAACACTAGTATAAATTATAACTTCTTATATTTCAAGTATTTTCCATAAAAAAATAACAACATCCCTTCTATAATGTTGTTATCCTTCTATTTTTTCCCTTTAACTTGGTCTGTGGCAACATCTTCGCCAAACCACTTGTTAGAAATCTTTTGAAATTCTCCTTTTTTATAAAGGGTTCTAAATCCTTGATTGATTTTTTTGATCAGTGTCTTATCTGCTTTACGAGCACCTACAGCAAAGCTTTCACCTTCATAACCAGCAGGCATAACATTATACTGATCCAGAACCCCTGATTTTTCTAAGTAGTAATTAGCATACACACGGTCAATCAATAGACCGTCAATACGTCCACTATCAAGGTCAATCAAGGCTTGAGTAAAGGTCGAATATTGGACTGCTTTTTGGTTGGCAACGATATCCTTCAAAATCTTCGGAGAAGCATTGAAAGCATCATAACCGGAAGACCCTGCTTGGGCACCTAAGGTCTTACCTGACATTCCAGCAACAGAATCAATTCCCGAAGACTTTTTGGTTACCAGTACTTGTTCATTGACCATATAAGGTTCCGTGAAGTCCGCAGACTGCTTACGCTCATCCGTGACCGAGTAACCATTCCAAATGAGGTCAATTGTCCCATTCTTCAGTTCTGTTTCTTTCATATCCCAGTCAATAGCCTGCCATTCGACATCGATACCATACAATTTAAAGACTGCAGTTGCAAGATCAATATCAAAACCAACATAGCTACCATCCTTTTCCTCATATCCCATAGGAACAAAGGTTGCATCAAAACCAATTTTGATTTTCTTTTCTTTGGTATAGGTTTGCCACTGATCTTTCTGAGTTGCAAAATGTGAGCGCGAGCTGCAAGCTGATAGCGCAAACAAAGGCAAAATGACAAGACAGCCTAGCAAAATCGTTTTTACTATTTTTTTCATGGAAAATCCTCACTATTTTGGATTGATAGTGACAATCTCATCGGCGATGTGTTGTGCAAACTGCATATCGTGAGTGATAACGATTTGCGTAATCCCAGTCTCACGATTCTGCAAAATCAATTTCTCCACTTCTTGACGCAACTCAGGGTCAAGAGCTGATGTTGGTTCATCATAGCCGACAATTTTCGGATCAATCATCATAGCACGCGCAAATGCAACACGTTGTTTTTGTCCCCCAGAAAGAGAGTAAGGATAAGCATTTCCGTGAGCTCCAAGGCCTAAACGGTCAAGCAGAGCTTGAGCTTTTTTCTGAGCATCCTCCTTAGACATTCCCATCGTCTTAATTGGAGAAAGCGTTAGATTGTCTAAGACTGTTAAATGTGGAAACAGTTGGAAATCTTGGAAGACAAAACCGAGCAAATTACGACTTTCCATCTGATCCAAAGGAATCTCTTCATTTTCATAAATAATTTGTCCTGAATCAATGGTTTCAAGACCTGCTAGCATACGCAAGAGAGTCGTTTTACCACCACCAGATGGTCCGACAATAGCCAAGATTTTTCCTTCTTCTACTGTCAGATTATACTTATCAAAAATTTTGTGTTGACCAAATTGCTTGGAAATATTTTTTAATTCTAACATAAGGTCTCCTATTTATAATAGTTGAATTTCTTTTCGATGTTTTTCGAAGCCACAGTCACAACACCCACAAGGATAAGATAGATAGCTCCGGCCACAAACATCGGTGCTAAGGTCGCATCACGGTTCGCAGCGGTACGACTTTCCAAAAGAAGGTCTCCAACCCCAAGCACATAAACCAATGATGAATCCTTAACCAAGTTAATAATCTCGTTAAAGATACTTGGCAAGACAATCTTGACCACCTGAGGAAGGATAATGTAGCGGATGGTTTGGAAAGGACTAAGTTTAAGCATTTTTGCTGCTTCGTATTGTCCTTTCGGAATAGCCAAGATTCCTCCACGGAAAATCTCTGCGAAATAAGCTGCATAGTTAAGCGTAAAAGCAAGAATAGCAGCTGGTAGACGATCAAAGACAATCCCAACACTTGGAAGAACGTAATAAACGAAGATCAATTGTAAAAGGAGAGGCGTTCCACGCATAATCCAAACGTAAAGGGTTAATAACCAATTTAAAGGTTTGAATTTAATCTGCATTAAGAAAGCAAGTACAATCCCTAATGGAATCGACAGTACGATAACAATGAAAAATACTTGAAGTGTGACTACCGCACCGTTCAAAAGGGCTGGTAATACTTCCAAAACGTATGACATATAAACTCCTATAATTATTTAGTATTATTGAATATTATACCAATTTTTTTGAAAAAATGATATAAGATTTTGAAAATAGTAAAAAGGAGTGCGACTAGACCCAATTTTCAAAATGAGTTCATAATCACACTCCTGGGAGACTTAAATAGTCTGTCCTGAGAAACAAACAATACTTAAGTCTAGCATCCCTAAAGCTTATTTTAGATTTTCTTAACAAATTCAGATTTAAGTTTCATAGCACCAAAACCATCAATCTTACAATCAATGTTATGGTCACCTTCAACCAAACGAATATTTTTAACACGTGTGCCTTGTTTAATATCTTTTGGCGCACCTTTCACTTTCAAATCTTTAATAACTGTAACAGTATCACCGTCAGCAAGACGTGTTCCATTACTATCAAGAACCACAAGTCCTTCTTCTTCTGCAACTTCGTTTGGATCCCACTCATAGGCACATTCAGGACATACAAGCAAGATTCCATCTTCATAAACATACTCTGAGTTACATTTTGGACAATTTGGTAATGACATAATTCTCTCCTAAGATTGTGATATAGATACTATTCTACTTTAGATTCTCCAATTAAGCAAGGGTAAAAAGGATAAAAACAAACAACATCCCTTACACTGTAAGAGATGTTAGTATTTTTATTCAACAGTAACTGATTTAGCCAAGTTACGTGGTTTATCGACGTCAAGTCCACGATGAAGTGTTGCAAAGTAAGCAATCAATTGTGTCGGTACAACCATTGAAATTGGTGACAAGTAAGGGTGAACATTATTAAGAACGATGTCATCACCTTCTTTAGCAACATTTTCCTCAGCAATAGTCAACACTTTAGCACCACGAGCAGCTACCTCTTGAATATTACCACGAGTGTGGCTAGCAAGAACAGCGTCAGACAAGAGCGCAATAACAGGTGTACCATCTTCGATCAAAGCAATCGTTCCGTGTTTCAACTCACCTGCTGCAAAACCTTCACATTGGATATATGAGATTTCTTTCAATTTAAGACTGGCTTCCATAGCAACATAGTAATCTTGACCACGACCAATATAGAAAGCGTTACGTGTTTCTGCAAGAAGAGCTGCCACTTTCTCGTCAATGACTTCTTTTTCAGAGAGTGTTGATTCGATAGATTGTGCTACAAGTGACAATTCATGTACCAAGTCGAAAGCTTTAGCTTTTTCATTACCATTAGCCTCACCGACTGCTTTAGCCAAGAAGGCAAGAGCCGCAATCTGAGCAGTGTAAGCTTTAGTAGAAGCTACGGCAATTTCTGGGCCAGCATGAAGAAGCATTGTATGGTCAGCTTCACGAGAAAGGGTAGATCCTGGAACGTTTGTCACTGTCAAACTTGGAATACCCAACTCGTTAGCTTTAACAAGAACCTGACGGCTATCTGCTGTTTCACCTGATTGGCTAATAAAGACAAAGAGAGGTTTCTTGCTAAGGAGTGGCATACCATAACCCCACTCAGAAGAAATACCAAGCTCAACTGGTGTATCTGTCAACTCTTCGAGCATCTTCTTAGAAGCAAAACCAGCATGATATGATGTTCCTGCCGCAAGGATATAGATACGATCAGCCTCTTGAACAGCCTTGATAATATCAGCATCTACAGTCACTTGTCCCTTGTCATCTGTGTAGGCTTGGATAAGCTTACGCATCACTGTTGGTTGCTCATCGATTTCTTTGAGCATGTAGTAAGGGTATGTGCCTTTACCAATATCAGAAAGGTCAAGTTCAGCTGTATAGCTATCACGTTCTTTAACAGTACCATCATAATCTTGGACTTCGACACTATCAGCTTTCACGATAACTAACTCTTAATCGTGAATTTCCATGTACTGATTAGTTTCGCGAATCATAGCCATGGCATCTGAGCAGACCATGTTATAGCCATCACCAAGACCAATCAAAAGTGGTGATTTGTTTTTTGCCACGTAAATTGTTGAGGCATCTTCAGAATCCATAAGAGCGAAGCCATATGATCCACGGATAATATGAAGAGCTTTCTTGAATGCTTCAAGAGTTGACAAACCATCTTCTTCAACGAATTTTCCAATCAAGTGAACTGCAATTTCAGTATCAGTTTGGCCTTTGAAATGGTGACCAGAAAGGTATTCTTCCTTAATTTCAAGATAGTTTTCAATAACACCATTGTGAACCAAAACAAAACGTTCTGTTTCTGAGCGGTGTGGATGAGCATTATCCTCTGTTGGTTTACCGTGAGTTGCCCAACGAGTATGTCCGATACCTGCTGTCCCTTCTACTCCTTCAGTTTTAGCAGCAAGTTCCGCAATACGGCCAACAGCCTTAACCAATTGACTAGATGCATCGCCAGCTACAAAGATACCAGCTGAATCATAACCACGGTATTCTAGCTTTTCAAGTCCTTGAATCAAGATATCAGTTGCATTTGTGTTACCTACAACACCAACAATTCCACACATATTTTTAATAATAACCTCAGATCAAAGAGGTCATGTCTCCTTCATTTAAAATTGGTATAGTCAATAAGCTCTTTAAAAAGCTTAACGAGGACAGTATATTCCATATATTTGACATTGTCAAGCATAAAAATTGGTATAGTCCTAAAAAGACTTTTTACTCGCCTCTTATCCTAAGGAATAATCCTTAAAATATGCTATAATAAGGCTATGCGAATTCAACAATTACATTATATTATCAAAATCGTCGAAACCGGCTCAATGAATGAAGCTGCAAAACAACTTTTCATTACGCAACCAAGTCTTTCAAATGCTGTTCGTGACTTGGAAAGAGAAATGGGAATTGATATCTTTATCCGTAACCCTAAGGGAATCACCTTAACCAAGGATGGCGTTGAATTTCTCTCTTATGCCCGTCAGGTAGTGGAACAAACGAATCTCTTGGAAGAACGCTACAAGAGTCATACAGAGACACGTGAATTGTTTAGTGTTTCCTCTCAACACTACGCTTTTGTTGTCAATGCCTTCGTCTCACTTCTCAAAAGAGCTGATATGACACGTTACGAGCTCTTCTTACGTGAAACACGTACTTACGAAATTATTGAGGACGTTAAGAACTTCCGTTCAGAAATTGGTGTTCTCTTCCTTAACAGCTATAACCGAGATGTCTTGACTAAGATGTTTGATGACAACCGTCTCACATATACCAGTCTCTTCAAAGCTAGACCGCATATCTTTATCAGCAAGTCAAATCCATTGGCTAAGCATGAAGTTGTCTCTTTGGAAGATTTAGAAGACTTTCCATACCTTAGTTACGACCAAGGGATTCATAATTCCTTCTACTATTCTGAAGAGATTCTCTCTCAGATTCCCCATAAAAAGTCCATCGTGGTTTCAGACCGCGCGACACTCTTCAACCTATTAATCGGTTTGGATGGTTACACCATTGCTACAGGTATTTTAAATAGTAATTTGAATGGTGATAACATTGTCTCTATCCCACTTGATATTGATGATGAAATTGATATTGTTTACTTGAAGCATGAAAAGGCAACCCTCTCTAAAATGGGAGAAAAATTCCTTGATAACCTCGTTAAAGAAGTCACTTTTGACAACTAATAGATGTTAGTCCCCAGCACATAATGTTGGGGACTTTTTATCGCCAAAACTATCCAATTCAAAGCACAAAAAAGAGCCTTTCGACTCTCATCATTATTTATAATTTTTATAGCTTGCCCAAGCTTCATCTATAGATAAGGTATCAGCATCTGTATATGAGCCTCTATAGCTGTTCCAAACAAGGCCACTTGTTGAACCAGTTGCTTGGGTAACTGGAGCTTGATCATAGGCAGTCAAACCATAGTATGCAATAATGCTATTTAATTTAGAAGCGTAAAGACTATCTGTAGCATAAGTCCCTGTCAGTGCCTGAGTGGCATCTGCATAACTACTTGTATTTGATTTCCAAGTACCTGCATAAGTAGATGACGTCATCAAAGCAGCATAATCTGCTAGGGAATCACTCAGACTTCCATAAGAACGGAAAGGTTCATCAATCTCATAAGTCTTCCCTGTACCATCGTCTTCCCAAGTACGCATAGTAACGGAGTTTCCATTATAAGAGCCCTTAATCCCAAAGAAGTTGTAATAAGGAGCTTGACTCAAACCTGACTGACCTGAATTTGATTCCAGAATAGCTTGAGCAATTAGAACAGAAGCATAGATATTGTAATCTTGACCAATCTGTCTCGCAGTCTCTCCGATACTATCAATAAAAGCCGTCGTAGTTTGATTGTAGGCAGCTTCAGCTTTAGCATTAACACTGTTATCATTTTTTCTATCTGTTGTAAAAGCTAGAACCAAAAAGAGCGAACAAACAAAAGCTCCCACGATAAAAATCATATACTTCTTTAAATGACGATACATACAACCCTTCCTTCATAAAATTTTCAATTATAATATTTTAATACTATTCTATCAGAAAAACTGACAAGTCGCAACTTTCAGACCTATTTTCCTTGATAAATAAAGCAGATGTTACCTTTACATCATATTTATAATAAGCTATAATATAGTCAAATTTTAAGGAGATAAATGAATGAAAATAAAAGAATTCTTACCCGGACTAAGTATTGCAATACTTATATCTCTCCTAGCATGGTTCCTTGGAAACTTATTTCCTATTATTGGTGGGCCAGTCCTTGGTTTATTTATAGGACTTCTGATAGGAATTATTCTAAGAGATTCTCAGAAACTTAAAGCAGGAATGCAATTCACATCAAAAAAAGTATTACAATACGCTGTTATTCTTCTTGGATTTGGACTAAATCTTTCTCAAGTCTTTAAGGTTGGCGTAACGTCACTTCCCATTATTCTAGTGACTATTGCTACGGCACTCGTTACTGCTTACTTCATCCAAAAGCTATTTAGGTTAGATAGCGAAATTACTACTTTAGTAGGGGTTGGTTCTTCAATCTGTGGAGGTTCTGCTATTGCTGCAACTGCTCCTGTAATCAAGGCTAAAGATGAATCTATTGCAACAGCAATCTCGGTAATTTTCTTTTTTAACATCTTAGCGGCTTTAATCTTTCCTCACTTGGGATCTTGGTTGGGACTTAGTAATCAAGGCTTTGCCATATTTGCTGGAACAGCTGTCAACGATACTTCTTCTGTAACTGCTACAGCTAGTTCTTGGGATAGCTTACATGGAACATCTATCCTAGAGCAAGCAACCATTGTTAAATTGACTCGAACACTTGCTATCATCCCTATAACTCTTGGTCTATCTGTATGGCAGTCACGAAAGGATAATACAAAGGAAGCATTCTCGCTAAGCAAAGCAGTGCCTAACTTTATCCTTTGGTTCCTTTTGGCCTCACTGATTACAACTGTTGCAATGTCACTCGGTGTAACACCTGCCGTCTTTTCACCATTAAAAGACCTTTCAAAATTTATGATTATTATGGCAATGACAGCTATCGGTTTCCAAACAAATCTCAAAAAACTAATCACTAAAGGAGGCTCAGCACTTCTAGTGGGAGGAGTCTGTTGGTTATTAATTAGTCTTGCTTCTCTTCTCATGCAAAAGATATTAGGACTTTGGTAAAAGACATCTAAAAAACTCACAATCTGGCTAAGACTGTGAGTTTTTATTATAGAATCATTTTTTATACTCAAAGACATAGGTTTGAATAACCTTGTCCCCATCGTTTGTTACTTTCAAATCAACATTGTAGCTCTTGGTTTCACCACTAATATCCTGAACCTTATAATCATCATCTTTTTTTACCGAAGAGGTGGTCTGCCCTGAATAATGCTTTACTTCATGACTTGAAGTTCTGTCTAGAGAAAAAGGAATGAGCCCGTTTAAAGAATATAGCCCATACAAAATAAGACATAAAAAGCTCAGTGACGCAAGGCTCACCAAATAATATTTAACAAAAGCCCCCAATTTCAACCCCTGTTTACTCACTTAATTGTTATCTTCCTTTAACTTAACATTATTTTTATTAGAGTATTTTCAAATTTTATTTTACACACATTTGGGTATTTTGTCAAATTATTTGATATTTAAAACAGAACCTATATTTTTCTATATACTAAAAGCCGTTAGTCATCTAACGGCTATTTTTTATTTCTGAGATAATGTATTCAAGACGGCTATAGAGACCAAGTAATAAGTCGTAACTTCGATTTTCATTTTCTTTCAAAACAGTGAAAACTGTTGTACTATAGGTAAATTCAAAGAAGTCATCTAATTCCTTGAGCCAGTCATCAATAACCCCTAAATTTTGATCAATGATTGCAAACAAACTTGGTTGATACCAGATTGTACCTTCGATATAAAGGTTTTTGTCAGATAATTTAGATAGGGATACTTTCAAGTCAGCAAGCTCTCGTTTAGCAAGATTGGGTTCAATCTTTAAATCAAAAAGCAAACGTGCATCATGATTTAGAATATCGAGTTCTGCTTGAAGCAGTTGAATATAATGTATCGCTACTAAATACTGGTTCATGGGTCTCTCCTGGTCATCTGAAAATCGTACTATTATTGTACCACTAAAGAATGAAAAAATGTAGTAATTATTTAATTTTTTACAGGATTTTTTTAGAAAAAATACCATGCTTTAAATTTCTATTTAAAAATAATGACACTAGCGATTTTCTAAGAGTTTAAGAAATGAAAGATTTTTTTAAAAAAAGAAAAACACTCACGAATGAGTGCAATTCTAGTATTAATGACTAACCATTTCTTGTGCAATTTCCAAGCCACTAAGTTTTTCAGGATAGTAAGTTGGCCAATTGTCCATCTCTTTTAGAATCTCATCTTGGCTACTATTTCCGAAGAAAATATGGAAATGTGCTGAAGTTGTTGGATCTATTTGATGATCTGAAAATTGGACATATTGGTAAGGATTGTCAGCAGCTTGACTGTCAGTTGCTGTGAAGAGATAACGGACACCTTTTTTACCAGAAGCATAAGTCAAAATCTTATAACCATCATAACGATAAGTGTGTGTCACGCTACTTCCATCATTTTTTGTGAAAGTCATGGTCATCTTTTTACCATCAATAGCAATTTTAGAAACATCTGTTTGATAGCCCTTAGTGTAGTACTCTTTGTACTCTTGTGCGGTTTTATCCTTATTCAATAGAGATTTGTATTCAAATACTTGATCTAAAGTACCATCTTGGAGGTAAGGATAGACCGATTGCCACTCACCAGACCAATCAGAAAGTTCTCTATCTTTGACATCTTTGTCATCAAAGTAACCATTTTGGACTGTTTTCTTATCATCACTTCCTGTTTCAGGTTGGATAGCTTTACCTTCAACATCTGTTGTTAAACGAAGGTTTTTAAGATTCTCAGTCATAACACTGACATAATCTTCACCTTTTTTCAACTGTTCCTTAGTTAGTGATTCAATTGGATTTAAAACTGCTGTCTTAACTCCTACTTCGTTAGCTAAGGTTTTGGCAACGCTACTTGAAGCATTTTCCTCAAAGTAGATATAGTTAATGTCATATTCTTTGACATACTTAGAAAGGCTAGCGATACGTTTTGCAGATGGATCAGATTCAGCTGAAACACCTGAAATTGGTACTTGTGTCAAACCGTAATCTAAAGCAAGGTAGGCAAAAGCTGAGTGCTGGGTAACAAAACTTTTCTGTTTCGCTTGACTTAAGGCTTCAGTATACTCCTTATCCAAAGTCTTTAATTTTTTAAGGTATTTCTCAGCATTGGTTGTAAAGACTGCTTTTTTATCTGGGTGTTGAGCAATCAAACCGTCCCTAATAGTTTCAACTAATTTTTGAGAACGTTTAGGTGAGAGCCAAACATGGGGATCGTATTCGTGGTGATGTTCTTCTCCACCATGATCATGATCTTCTTCCTCTGTTCCAGGTAAAAGAACCATGCCTTGACTTGCCTTAATGACTTTTGTATTTTTTGTGTTGATAGACTTTTCAACTTTTGGAACCCAGGTTTCCATATTTTCATTTAGGTAGACAAAAGTGTCTGCTTTTTCAATGTCAGCGACATTCTTAGTAGATGGTTGGAAATCGTGGGCTTCACTTCCAGCAGGAATGAGATAAGACACCTCTCCCTCATCTCCTACAACCTGCTTGGTAAATTCATAAACAGGGTAAAAGCTCGTCACAACTTTCAAATCACCATTTCCTTTTGAACCGTGGTGACTAGTCGTATAATAAATACCTGCACCAGCAGCTAAAACAACTGCTGCTAATCCTGCTAGGCCAAAAATGCGTTTCTTTTTCATGATATTCCTTTCAAAATACTTAACCAGTTAATAGTTTACTGGTTAAGTATATCACACTTCATTTATTTTGCAAGTCCTAAAATAAAAAAATTGAAATATTTCGACGAGAAAGAATTATTTGATATACTGGAAATATCATTTGGAAAGTAGGTTATACATGTTTCGAAAATTAATCCTATATCTTTTTTTATTGCTTTCAGCCATTGGCCTGACTTATGATACGCAATCATACACTTCAGGCGCTTTGTCTGGTTCGGCATACGGTATTATTGGACTATCAACACTGATTGCCTTATGTTATATCGTACCAGGAATATTTCTGATTCTGTACTTAGGCAAGAGATGGCAGGTGAAACCACTTGTTCTCATATTTGCTCTAATTGGTGGAGTCTTTATCACAGGATGGATAGCTGGTTATGCCAATACCATTTCTCACGATTGGGTAACTGCTCATCTTTCTTCAAAGAGTTTCTTCTACCGCTTTGAGGATGCCCTTATGGCTCCCCTAGTTGAAGAACCCCTAAAACTAGCAGCTTTTCTCTTTGCTATCTATATGGTGCCAACGAAAAGTTACAAGGGGATCTTGCTTGTTGCTATTACGGCAGGTCTTGGCTTCCAGATTAGTGAAGACTTCTCCTATATTCTTTCAGATTTGCCTGATGGTTTTTCTTATACGATTTCAGGTATTCTTGGTCGAACTATTGGCGCCGTATCGTCTCACTGGCTTTACACATCCTTTCTTGCTATGGGGCTAGTCCTTATATGGCGTTCCCGTCAAAAACTCATTAATTCTAAATACAGTCTTATTGGTATACTTTATGCTTGCGGTGCTTTTGCTGCACACTTTGCTTGGAATTCACCTCTTCGAAATTTAGAAAGCGATTTGCCATGGGCATCAGGCCTTCTCATTTCACTCAATCTTTTCTTCTTTATTACGCTTTATCAGCTCCTCTCGAAACTGGATAAAGAAAACAAGTAATGTTTACAATACTAAAAAACCTTTCCAATTTTATGGAAAGGCTTTTTTGATGACTTTAATCACTCATAGAAAAACGATTGGTCATCAAATTACTTGCATCATCTAAGACTTTTGCCAATAGATTATCTGTTTCTGACTGAATCTTATCACTAATTTTTTGATTTTCAGCTTCAAAATCAATACTCTCACCATTTGCTAAAGCAGTATCTACATGATTAATCATAGCATGGCCAAGAGCCATAGTTGTTTCTACATAAGCATCCAAATCAGATTCATGCTGTTGGAAATGGGGATCACAGATAGCAGCAATCAAGCGATTACTCCAGTAGAAATTACCTGTATCCACTTTATCAGTTGTTTGACGGAAATAAGCAGGTGTTGTTCCGACTTGAGTCCAGAATGGCACCATTGTACCAAATGGCATTGATCCATAGGCTAACCACTGAATTCCTGTCGTTTCTGATGGTTTGTTAGGACGCATTTGCAAGAGAGCTGTTTGACTAGTACGGTTGATACCGATTGGACGGAATTGGCGTTGACTCACCGCATCTCCTTGAGGTCCATAAGGATCGTAAGGTGTATCTTGGTAATGAAGACTCAAGACATATTTAACATCTTCAACTGTAATTTTGCGGTATGGTTTTTGACACCATGGAATAAAGAATGATTTTGGATCATAATCTTTTTCTGGGTTCAAGAATTTCTGCATTGCCCAGGCACGTGGTGTATTATAATGACGATCCTTATCTCGTTGGCTACCAAAAGCATAACGTGGATTAAAGTGTTCATTAGAATAAGTCAAATCCAAGTGATGTTTATTAATAAAATCTCGAATGTCTGGTGAGGCTAAATAGTCGTCTGGATTTTCAAACTCATAGTGATCGATGCCAAGTTGGTTTGGGTTAGTGACATAGGCATCGTCTGGAACACGTCTTGCAATCCAATGGTGACCACCTATGGTCTCTAGCCACCAAATTTCTTCAGTATCTGAGAAAGCAATACCATTAGATTCGTAAGTTCCATAAGTTTCAAGAAGTTGCCCCAAACGAAGGACACCTTCACGCGCCGTCTTGATATATGGCAAGACCAATGTTAACATATCCTCTTCTCCAAAACCATCTTTAACAAGAGGGTCTGCACCGAGTACACGCGCATTGGTGGTGATTGTTTCTGTTGCACTCATTGCAACATTAGCTGAGTTAATACCAGCTTCACCCCAGATACCGTCTTTACCAAGTGCATCTGGAACAGAAGTATAACGTAGAGGATTATCTGGCAAATCAATTGAAAAATTGCTAAGCACAGACTGATAATGACGCGGTTGGTCTTCAGGGGTTACGACGAGAAATTCTTTGGGCGTAAAAACGCCAGATTGAGAATCCTCAGTACGTGCAATCATGGTAGAGCCATCATATGAGGCTTTCTTACCTACTAAAATCGTTGTACAAGCCATAAAAATTTCCTTTCTACTTACAAATCGTCCGCAATTTTATTGATTTTTCTGAGACGATGATTGACACCACTCTTGGTCAGAGGAGGTTCTATACTATCTGCGATTTGCTGGATAGAGTAATCTGGATTGGCAATACGGAGTTGAGCAATTTGGCGCAGCTCCACCGGTAAAATCTCCAAGCCAACCGTATCCATAATCTTGATAATATTATTAATTGTTTTCATACTAGCACTAATCGTTCTAGCAATATTAGCTGTTTCCGCATTATTGGCACGATTCAGATCATTTCTGGTCTCTCGCATAATTTTAACCTCTTCGAAGGTATCCTTAGAGTTCATTGCACCAATAACAAGGAGGAAGTCCATAATATCCTCAGCTTTTTGAAGATAGGTCACAAAACCATTTTTATGACTCAAAACCTTGGCATCGAGCATAAATTTTTTCATGAGGGAAGCCAAGTCCTCTGCGTGGTCTTGGTAAACGGAAAAAATCTCTAATTGATAACGGCCTTTTTCAGGATCACGAACTGTTCCAGTCGCCAAAAAAGCACCTCGTAAATAGGATCTTCCAGCTTCGTCATCTTCCATTACTGATGTTTCGATGCCTGTTTCAAAGCCAAAGAAAGAATCCGCCAATTGTAAATCGGACAAAATATCATTGACATGGTCAGCGACAAAAACCGTGTAAACACGATTTTTCTTGAGATTGGTCTTGTTGTGATGTCTCAATTCAGGATTACTCTGATAACGACTTTCCATTAATTGGTAGATATGTCGCGCAATCTTTGCATTTTCTGTTGAGATGGAAAGAGTCAATCCTTGGTTGGTCAATCCAACCGAACCAGACATCTTAATCAATGCTGACAATTCAGCCTTGTCTTTGCTTGAAGCAGCAATTATCTCTTCTTTAACCTTAATTGTGAAACTCATGACTTGTTCCTCACTAGATGCATGAGCTCATCCACTACCAAGTCACCATGGTGGAAGGCACCACCATTTTCAAGTCGCAGAAAATTAGAAGACACAACTGTTTTAGCTTCACGACGTAAGCCCTCAAAATCATGCTCAACCTGAACAAGGTATTCATCAAATTTATTACTAGCCATGTATTCCTTAGGTACTTTCTTAATATTAACTAGGACATTGTCAATCACATCAGAGCCAAGATGACGATTAAGAACAGCCACATGGTCGGCATCTGAGAATTGTTCAGTTTCTCCGTACTGAGTCATAATATTACAAATGTAAGTCACATCAGCCTTGGTCTCGATAAGAGCCTGACGAATCTCTGGTATAACTAGGTTGGGCAAAATCGATGTATAAAGAGATCCAGGACCTAAAACAATCATATCACTATTCATAATAGCATCAACAACCTTACGACTGGCCTTAGGCTCTTCGTCATTATAGGTATTGGTCACATAAACGCGTTCAATCATGCCATCATACTGGGCAATACTACTCTCCCCTGCTACTTCATGACCATCTTGAAAAACGGCATGAAGCGTCAAAGCTGTCTCACTAGCAGGATAAATTTTTCCTGTAACGTGGAAGAACTTCGTCAGAAGCTGCATGGCATTATAGGTAGATCCCTGCATTTCTGAAATTCCAGCGATGATTAAATTTCCGAGTGGATGACCAGCCAAAGCACCATCGGTTTTATCAAAACGATATTGGAAAACTCTTTCATAAAGTTTAGGCATATCACTCATAGCTACCAAAACATTACGCAAATCCCCTGGAGGTGTCAGTTGCATGATATCACGCAAATCTCCCGAAGAACCGCCATCATCAGCTACAGTTACCACAGCAGTGATATCAACATCCTTATGACGCAAACTACGAAGAATGACTGGGATACCAGTTCCCCCACCTATTACTGTAATTCTTGGTTTTTTCATGAACGATTCACTGTCTCCTTACGTCGATCCTTATCACGATGTGTTTCATTGACTGTCCAATCATTTTTCAAATCTTGAGCCAGACGATGTGCAAAGGCTACACTACGGTGTTGACCACCTGTGCAGCCAACAGCAATGGTAAGAACAGACTTACCTTCTTTCTTGTAGCCAGGCAAGATTGGTTTAATAAGCTGTGTCAAATGATTGTAAAAGTCTTCTGATTCCTTATGTTTCATGACATAATCAAAAACTTCTTTATCCAAACCTGTGAGGTTACGAAGTGCAGGATCATAATAAGGATTTGGCAAGAAACGGACATCAAAAACCAGATCTGCATCCAATGGCAATCCATATTTAAAACCAAAACTCAAAACTTCAATACGGAAAGAAGATTGGTCTTGTTCAGATGAGAACTGTTCAGAAATAGCCTTACGCAACTGGCGTGGGGTTAATTCTGTCGTATCAACCACGTTTTGACTCAAACTCTTAAGCGGTGACAAAAGCTCACGCTCAAGCTTAATGCCATCCAAAACACGGCCATCTGCCGCCAGTGGGTGACTACGACGTGTCTCTTTGTAACGAGAAACCAATTCACCATCCGTAGCGTCCAAGAAAAGAATCTTGAAATTAAGTTCCTCATTGCTTTCCAATTTATCCAAAATATCGTTGATTTCATCGAAGAACAAACGACTTCGCATATCAACGACAAGAGCAATCTTATCTGTCTCTTCACTATGTTTTACCAATTCGATAACCTTTGGTACCAAAGAAGGTGGCATATTATCAATAGTGAAGTATCCAATATCCTCAAAGGATTGAATCGCTACAGTCTTACCTGCCCCGCTCATCCCTGTTACAACAACTAAATTAATTTTTTTCGTTCCCATGAGACTCCCTTTCTAGTCTTTCTTCTTTCAAGACACGAATATCGTCTGACATTTTTTCAACTTGTTGGCTAACCCCCATAATCATTTCTGTCTGCAATTTTTGAATAGTAAGCAAATCTGATTGGTCTTGTTGCACCAAGTGATCAATTTTTTCATGTAAAAGTCGGATTTCTGCCTTTGATTGTTTATTGACGTTATAGTCATTTCGTGCTTGCAATCGATCGTAATCCGATGCCCGATTCTGACTCATCATAATCAATGGTGCCTGAACGGCAGCTAGAGTGGACAAGGCCAGATTCAACAGAATAAAAGGATACTTATCAAAGGCAATGCCAAAGGGTTGGATGACATTTAGCCCCATCCAAATAGCCATAAAAGCAATGAATGACAAGATAAAAGTCCAAGACCCACCAAATCTGGCCACTTCATCCGCCACTTTCTGTCCAAAAGTAATTCGACTATCCAATTGTTCCTGGACATCCTGGTCCTCGTAGAACAAACTCTTGGTCACATCATGAACTGTTTCACGTACGTGCTCATTTTTCTCATTAGCATTTGCGATAATCTCGTCGAGAAAAACTAACCTATAATCCAAAAGGCTAATATTACTAATGAAATCATGTCCTTGTAAATCAGGGTAATCTTTTTTCAAAAGCACCTGCAAACGACTATTTAGTCGTTCGAAATAGGAGCCATCGGTTTCATCGAACCACTCTTTAGAGATATAATCCTGAACTCTCTTAACCTGCATATTTTCGCCTTCTTTCTAGGCTCTATTATACCATATTGAAAGCTTAAACGTTCAATAGATAAAGGAAAAGAGTCCAAGACTAACCTCAGACTCCTCATTATTGGGACAATTAATTTAACATCTTCTTATTGGTAATTCAAAGTCCAGTAGTAAGTACCATCACCTGCGACAACACAAGCCACTGCAGCTTGAGTAGCATCTGGACTCATGAGAAGTTCACGAATACCACTGCTCAACCATTTATTTGCAACAACTGAACCATCAGATTCACGACGGTAAACAATACCGTCACTGTTGTAAGTATGTGAAATATCTTTGGCGTGTGGAAGAGTTGTGCTATTGTAAAGATCATCAGACCATGTAAGCGCTGGTAAACCGGCAGCTGTACGTTGAGCATTGATTTCATTAAAGGCAGCCTTAGCTGAATCAACTTCAACATAATCAGAATTTTCAGTTGGTTCTACATGATAAACAAATTTTACATAACCAAATTCAACATCACTATATTTTTTGTCGTCAACACCGCTCTTGAGATTGGCTGTAATAACATAGTCACGTGCCCAAGCACTGCCCTTAGAAGCGTTGAAGTTATCAACATCTTCAATTTCCCAAGTTACATTACAATCCCAGCCAGCATTGTCTATGAATTTTGGAGCAAGATTATTAATGACATAGTCTTTGAATTCATCAACATTTTGGAATGGAAGAGCTTCTCCTGCTTTACCAGTACCAACTACATTTTCAGAATACAACTTAACACTTGATGCGTTGTCATCGTACATGTATTCGTCGTTTCCTGCTGGTTTATGGAAATCTGGATCAAGCTCAGGGTCATCATTGGCAGTACCATTGTAGAGTTTCCACTTACCATCAACCCATTTGTAGTAACCATCGATACCACGCGCATTTTCCTCATCAGTCATAGCAACACGGTAGTAATACGTACCGTTGTCATCTACAAATCGTGGGTCTGAGTGCATGCGATAATCTGTTGGTGGCAATGTTGGTTTTGGCAACTTATCATAGTCAATGCTTGTTTCAGGCGCATATGGTGGTTTTTCAAGTTCAGGAGCTTCAGAACTTGTTTCTGATGTTGAACCTGTCTCTGAAGTTGCTGTTGAAGAAGATTCAGAAGTTACAGTCGAACTTGAGTTACCAGTTGAAGCCGCTTCTGAAGTTGAGTCAACAGTTGAAGCTACTTCTGAGCTTGCAGACGAAGTTGAATCTACAGTTGAGGCTACTTCTGAACTTGCAGACGAAGTTGAATCTACAGTTGACGCTGCTTCTGAACTTGCTGATGAAGTTGAATCTACAGTTGAGGCTACCTCTGAACTTGCTGATGAAGTTGAATCAACGGTTGAGGCTACTTCTGCGCTTGCTGATGACGTTGAATCAACGGTTGAGGCTACTTCTAAACTTGCAGACGAAGTTGAATCTACAGTTGACGCTGCCTCTGAACTTGCTGATGACGTTGAATCAACGGTTGAGGCTACTTCTGAACTTGCTGATGACGTTGAATCAACCGTTGAGGCTACTTCTGAACTTGCTGATGAAGTTGAATCTACAGTTGAAGTTGTTGGAGCTTCAGAATCTGTGCTTGATGCCTTAACAAGCACCCACTTACCATTTGAATAATAGTAGTAATCGCCATTATCTTTCAAATAATAGTGAGTACCATTTTCGTAACGGTAGTGAGGGTCATTTCTCAAAACCTCATATCCTGTCGTTGGGGTATTATTAGAACCACTATTGTTGTTATTATAGTCACCACCACGAACCCAACGTCCGTTATAGTTAACATAGTAGCTACCATCACTCAAGATGTAGTACAAGTAACCATTGCTATAGCGGTAAGTACCTGATTCGTTGTAGTTGTTGTAACCATAATTATAGTTATAGCCATAGTTATAGTTTGGATAGTAATTATTGTAACCGTAGTTATAGCCATAATTGTAATTATAGCCTGGATAATAACCATTGTATCCGTAGTTATAACCATAGTTTGGATAATAGTTGTTATACCATGGATTATAAGAATAGTTATTATAGTAACCTCGGCCATAATAACTATCTGCCTGTGCATGATCATTACCAACTACCGTTGGTGCTAATATTGCTGCCCCTAAAACAGCGCACGAAAATAGACGTAAACTTTTTCTCATTGTCTTCATCCCCTTTTTTAAAAACAAATATACCTTTTATAAGCAAGCGCTTACGCTTCTGTTTTACTTTAATTGTAGGAGATAATACTTCTATTGTCAAATTATTTTAATAATAGAACTTTCTAAGAACAGACCAATAAAAAACTAACAATGACCTTACTTTTACTTGTAAAAAATGATTAATCAGCTTTCTTTTACACCCTAAAGACAGGTGTTTAACAGAATAAAAAAGCCCTTAACATAAGGACTTTAGCATGATATTAACGATTATCAATATTTTCTGGGTAAAGATCGTGATTAAAAAGACGTTGCTCTGCCATCTTTTCATACTTAGTTTCTGGACGGCCATAATTATAATAAGGGTCAATAGAAATACCACCACGAGGTGTAAATTTACCCCAAACTTCTAAGTAACGGGGGTTCAAAAGCTCCACCAAATCTTTACCAATGGTATTAATACAGTTTTCATGGAAATCTCCGTGATTACGGTAACTAAAGAGGTAAAGCTTTAGAGATTTAGACTCAACGCACAGCTGGTCTGGAATATAAGAAATATAGATACTTGCAAAATCAGGTTGGCCAGTAATAGGACAAAGTGACGTAAATTCTGGACAGTTGAATTTGATAAAGTAATCATTATCAGTGTGACGATTATCAAAAGACTCCAAGACTTGTGGAGAGTATTCAAAAATATAAGGTGTCTCCTTATTACCAAGGAGAGTGAGGTTTTTCATTTCTTCTTGTTGTGACATTTTTCTTCCTTCGTTATTAATTTTTCTAGACCTTTATATAGTCGATTTTTAATCTTAATTTCTAATCTTAATCATCAAAAAAGTCAAAATACTATCAATTCTAATCTTATAGACTGTGAAGATTAGACACCACGCTCATTATCATAGAGTAGGGTATGAAGCTGAGGGAGGACACGCACATTGCCCCACGAATTATCAGCAGCTACAGTCTCCCATAGTTCTTTTAGGCGATTTAATTGATGTTGGACAATATTACCCTCTGCTTTAGGTTCAGGATTACCAGCTGAAAGAAACATGACATCTGGCTGATAACGTTCCTGAATCATTTTAGCAAAGGCTAAATCTGTATCATCGAAAACAGGAACCTTGAAGGTAACTTTATCAGGATCAAGCTGAGAAACAATAAAGTCAAGGGTTTCCATATTGACTTCCATCTTGGATGATGGCGGTTTAGGACTTAAGGTTACTTGGTCAATTTCCTTTAGCCACTCCTGCCAGCGAGAACCCTGTGTTTCAACGGCCAGGGTTACGCCTCTTGCCTTGAGTTTTGAAACGAGTTCAGCCATATTAGCCGCTAGCAGAGCTGGGTTTCCTCCAGATAGAGTAACATAGTCGTAAGTTCCTAGCGCATCCAAAGCTTTAATGACTTCGTCAGCTGTCATACGAGTTGGCTTTTCTGAACCATCCCAAGTGAAGGCAGAATCACACCAATCACAGTGGTAATCACATCCTGCTGTCCTTACAAACATGGTTTTTTGACCAATTGCTCGCCCTTCCCCTTGAAAGGTTGGTCCAAAAATTTCAAGCACTGGTAGTTTGAGTACACGTTCTCTAGTCATCCAACCACTCCCGTCTAAACTCTGCAAAGGCTGTTGGTGTTTCATAAAGGCGTACATATTCCAAACGAAGTCCTCTCTCCTCTGGCAGATGTTGACTCGTCATCTGGAAAATCCAGAAAACCATATTTTCCGCAGTTGTGTTCATATAAGGCAAAGTCTCATTGAGATAACGGTGATCTAACTGTGGTTCCAAATGGTCCTTATAAATGCTCTTTAGATCACCAAAATCGAAGGTCATGCCACGCTCATCCAAGTATCCACTTACTGCAATCTGAAGATGGTAGGTATGACCATGAAGTGATTTGCATTTGCCTTCATAATTAAAGAGATGGTGGGCAGCATCAAAAGTAAACTCTTTAGAAACCATTGTACGGTGAGGATTGTAAACCAAGGACTCACCTGTTTCTTTTTTGATTTCTTTCGGTGCAAAGAACATTAAGCTTCTCCTCTTTCCGCTAGATATTTTTCAAGGCCTTTTTGACGCAAGTGACAGGCAGGGCATTCCCCACAACCAGTTCCAATAATACCGTTATAGCAAGTTAGCGTTTTTTCACGAACATAGTCAAAAGCTCCTAGTTGGTCAGCCAAAGCCCAAGTCTCAGCCTTATCTAACCACATGAGAGGGGTTTGGATAACGAAATCATAGGCCATGGCTAGATTAAGTGTAACATTAAGCGATTTGACAAAAACATCACGACAGTCTGGATAACCAGAAAAGTCTGTCTCACAAACACCCGTAACAATATCAGTAATACCACGTTGCTTAGCTAGAACAGCTGCAAAAGAAAGGAAAAGATGATTACGCCCGTCCACAAAAGTATTAGGAACTTCACCTTCTTCTGCCTCAATCTCAATATCAGATGTTAAGGCATTTTCAGTGATTTGACCAAGCAAAGACATGTCCAAAACATGGTGTTTAAGCTCTTGTTCTTGCGCAATCTCTTTAGCTACTTCAATTTCCAAGCTATGACGTTGGCCATAAGCAAAAGTAACTAATTCAACTGTTTCATAATGTTTTAGAGCCCAAAATAGGCAAGTAGTAGAATCTTGACCGCCACTAAAGACGACCAAAGCTGATTGACGTTTCATAATATTCCTCTTAATTCGTGATGTCTGAGACACATAAAAAGGCCCCTTGGGGGAGCCAAAAAACGCCAGTAATGGTTTTTTTTAGCGATGGTGTCTCCCAAACATCGAAAATGATTTATCTTTAATAGTCTATCATAGTTGAGAAAAAAAGAAAAGAGCCAAGGCTCTCTTCATTAATCAATCTCAGCGATAACTTCGATTTCAATTTTAACATCTTTTGGTAAACGTGCCACTTCTACCGCAGAACGTGCTGGAAAATCAGATGTAAAGGCAGTTGCATACACTTCGTTAAATGGAACGAAATCGTTAATGTCACTTAGGAAGCAAGTTGTTTTAACAACGTGATCAAAGTCTGTTCCTGCTTCTGCCAAAATAGCACCAACATTTTTAAGAACTTGTTCTGTCTGTTCTTGAATTGTTTCACCAATGATTTCACCTGTTTCTGGTGACAATGGTACTTGACCAGAAGCAAACAAAAGGTTGCCTACGATTTTACCTTGAACATAAGGTCCGATTGCTGCTGGTGCTTTATCAGTATGAATAGTTTTTGCCATGATAGTTCTCCTTTGACTAATATGTTGCTATTATAACAAAATATTCTGAAAATTGAAACATATAATTCCAAAAAGAAAAGAATCAGCGCTAGGCTAATCCTTCTCCTACTATTTCAGATACTTTTTGACATAGCTATAGTAGTCTGGTTTTTCTTTTTTATTAAGTGCAAAGAGCATTTGACCCTTAATGGGTTCTTTCTCATCATTTGGTTGTAGAAAAAGAGCAACCTCTTTGGATTTAGTTGGGAAAAATACTGTATAAGACGTTTCTTTTCCCTGATCTTTTACTTTTAGCGAATAATAGGTAAAGTCATCTTTAGACTTGGGACCATCCACTGTATAGTTATAATCCTGCTCACCAATCTTGACCTTATCTTTCTTGAAGACAATCGTATAATCCTTCTTTAAGGCATCTTGTGCCTGCCATTCACCCTCTAGTGAGGGAGCAGACTTGCTACAAGCTACCATCGAAACCATACAAAGTAAGGCCAAAAGACCAAGTAACCATCTTTTCATACTTTTGCACTCCTAAAGAATTTTACTTATGGTTTGATACGGTGCAACATACGTGGGAATGGAATAGCTTCACGGATGTGTTTTGTTCCAGCTACGAAAGTAACCATACGTTCAATACCGATACCAAAACCACCGTGTGGTACTGAACCATATTTACGAAGGTCAAGGTAGAATTCGTATTCTGAACGGTCCATTCCGAGTTCATCCATTTTAGCTACAAGAGCATCGTAGTCATCTTCACGCATTGAACCACCGATGATTTCACCATAACCTTCTGGAGCCAAAAGGTCTGCACAAAGAACGCGCTCAGGATTACCAGGAACTGGCTTCATGTAGAAGGCCTTAAAGCTTGCTGGATAATTAACAACGAATGTTGGAACACCAAAATAGTTAGAAATCCAAGTTTCGTGTGGAGAACCAAAGTCATCTCCATGTTCGAGGTGCTCGTAGTCTGTACCTTCATCATTTTCATGTGCTTGAAGAAGGTCGATAGCTTCATCATATGACACGCGCTTGAATGGCTCAGCAATGTATTTCTTAAGAAGATCTACATCACGTTCAAGGATTTCAAGAGCTTGTGGCGCACGATCAATAACACCTTGAATAAGAGCCTTAACATAAGCTTCTTGCAAATCAAGTGACTCATCATGTGACAAGAATGAATACTCAGCATCCATCATCCAGAACTCAGTCAAGTGACGGCGTGTTTTAGATTTTTCGGCACGGAAAACAGGACCAAAGTCAAATACACGACCAAGAGCCATAGCACCAGCTTCAAGGTAAAGCTGACCAGATTGGCTTAGGTAAGCAGGTGTACCAAAGTAATCCGTTTCAAACAATTCTGTTGAATCTTCAGCTGCATTTCCTGACAAAATTGGACTATCAAATTTAATGAAACCATTTTTATCAAAGAATTCGTATGTTGCGTAAATAATCGCATTACGAATTTGTTGAACAGCCATTTGTTTACGTGAACGCAACCAAAGGTGACGATTATCCATCAAGAAGTCAGTTCCGTGTTCTTTTGGTGTGATTGGGTAATCATGTGATTCACCGATGACTTCTACTGCTGTCACATCCAACTCGTAACCAAATTTTGAACGTTCGTCTTCTTTGACCACACCAGTCACATAAACTGATGTTTCTTGGCTAAGACGTTTAACAGTATCAAATTTTTCAGTACCTTCTTCTTCACCGTATTTTTCGATGAAGTTAGGTTTGAAAGCTACCGCTTGGAAGAAGGCAGTTCCATCACGCAATTGAAGAAAGGCCAATTTCCCTTTACCTGATTTGTTAGCTACCCATGCACCGATAGTGATTTCTTCGCCCACGTGTTTAGGCACATCAATAATTGAAACTAATTGTTTAGACATGTAATTACTTCTCTTTTCTTTTGATCTATATTAATTCTATTTTTCCATAAAGGCTTTGATTCGGCGGACTGCTTCTTTCAAAGTATCCAAGTCTGTTGCATAGCTAAGACGAATATTTTCAGGTGCGCCGAATCCTGCACCTGTTACCAAAGCGACTTCAGCCTCTTCAAGAATAGCATTTGTAAAATCATTAACATTTGTGTAGCCCTTGATTTCCATCGCTTTTTTAACATTAGGGAAGAGGTAAAAGGCACCTTGAGGTTTGATGACTTCAAAACCAGGCACTTCAGCTAGGAGTGGATAAATCGTATTCAAACGTTCCTCAAAAGCTTGACGCATTTCTTCGATAGAAGACTGATCACCTGTTAAGGCTTCAATAGCAGCGTATTGAGAAACTGCTGTAAGATTTGATGTTGTTTGGCTAATAATCTTCGCCATTCCTGAAATAATTTCTGGATCTCCTACAGCAAATCCCACGCGCCAACCTGTCATAGCATAGGTCTTGGAAACACCGTTAATCACAATTGTTTGCTTACGAATGGCATCTGAAAGACTTGAAATTGGAGTAAAGGTGTTCCCATTATAGACCAAACGGCCATAGATATCATCTGCTAAAATCAAAATATCGTGCTCAACCGCCCAGTCACCGATTGCTTGCAATTCTTCCTTGCTGTAAATCATTCCTGTTGGATTTGATGGAGAATTAAGCAAGACAACCTTAGTTTTTTCAGTTCGAGCAGCTTCAAGTTGTTCAACCGTTGCTTTAAAGTGATTAGCTTCAGTCGTTTGGAAAGTAACCGGTACACCCTCAACCATTTTAACTTGGTCTACGTAAGAAACCCAGCAAGGTGTTGGAATAATGACTTCATCACCAGGATTAATGACCGTAGCAAAGAAAGCATATAAGATAAATTTAGCACCAGTACCGACAACAACCTCATTTGGTTTCACAGCATAACCATAGAAATTTTCCATGTAAGTGCTGATTGCATCCTTGAGTTCCGGAAGTCCAGAAGCCACGGTATAAAAACTTGCTTTACCATTTTCAATAGAAGCAATGGCCGCATCTTGAATGTTCTTAGGTGTTACAAAATCTGGTTCACCAAGTGTCAAACTCAAAATATCACGTCCTTGAGCTTTAAGAGCTTTAGCACGCGCACTGGCAGCTAAAGTGACACTTTCTTCCATTTGTAATACACGATTTGATAATTTTGTCATTTCATTATAGTCCTTCCACTTTAATAACCTGACCTGAGATAAAATCAACCAGATAATACTGGGTTCCTGACTTCACTTCCCAAATAGGAGTTTTGCCATATTTTCCTAGGTGGACATAGGATATCTCCTTAGCACCATAGGCCTTAGCAGCTTTCTTAGCCACTGACTTACTAATACCATCAGATTGCTTGTAGATATCAACCACACCTGAATCATGACTCATGATAACAGCTAGCTTCTCACCTTGACTAGACTTTCCAAGAAGTCCGTAATAGGTAGACTCACCATGGTAGATATCAAATTCAGTAACAGTCCTTATGTCTGCTTTGCTCTTTGCTATGGCAATAACCTTCTTTTCAGCGTCTACGTAAGGCTTAGTCGCTACAATAAGAATAGCAGTCACAGAGGCAATTAAGGTCACAACGATTACAATTATTCCAAAAATGAACTGTTGCTTTTTGGTCCAGGGTGAACGTTGTTTACGCATAATGCCTCCTAAAAAAGTTTCTGAATTTATTATATCAGAAAATGATAAATCTTTACATAGCAATATAGCTAGTATTGAGCAATTAAGTCTATCTTTTTTATAAGTCAGTAAAATTTATAAAACCTAAGTAATCTTAGAAAAGGTTGGTTTTAAAAAGTTAACTTTCTTGTTCTAAGAAATCCTGAATATCCTCTTTGACTTCCTCGAACTTAGCATGCTTAAGCGCAACTTCTTGTGTCACTTCTTTTAGAAATAGTTTTCCATAACTCTTAACGAGCGGGCGATTATCCATAAGAAGAATAGCCGAGCGCTGTTCTGGACGTCTTTGAGCACGTCCAATAGCTTGTTTAAAACGTAAAACCGTCATGGGAAGACTGTAACTATCAAAGGTGCTCTTTCCTTGCTTAGAAAACCAAGATTCAATCTTTTGATAGAATGGATCCTTAGGATTGTCAAACGGCAGACGTGCAATAACCTCAATTACCCTATTTTGTTGGGCAAAGTCAACACCTTCCCAGAACGATCCCATACCCAGAAGGAGATTGGTCTCACCTCTATCAAAACGTTTTTTGACATTAAAAGCAGTCCCATTTTTCTCTTGAGTTAGGTGACGAACTTCCCTATGATCCAATAAATCTGAAACAGCCATCATACTCTTTCGAGACGTGAATAGTACTAAAATTGGATATTCCATTTCAGATAGCTTCTGGAGACGTTTTGCAAGAGCAACTTCATACTCTTCCTCAGAAGAAACACCAATCATAGGCATACTTTGATCAATCCAAATAGCTTGATTGGGTAAAGTGTCCATTGGGAGGCTAACCTTGCGTACCTGATCTAAGCCCAACAAATCAGCCACATCTACATCAGGTCCCACATCAATAGTTGCTGAAACAATTATCACTTTTTGGGCACTTGGTAGATAAGCAGAAAGCTCTAAGAGCTCTTTGCGTGACGCCTTTAAATAAGTCACACGATGTTCCTGATAATAGTCTGTTTCAAGCCAGAAATGGCTGTAAAGCGGTGTCTTCAGTGGAGACAACATCTCCATAAAATCACTTTCACCTTCCAGTTCAGAAATGGTTTGTAGCAAACGATCTAATTGCTGGCGATTATACTGCTTCTGAGGAAATTGTTGATGTTCTTGGATTAGATGGCTAACTTCAAACTGCAGATTTTCGAGCAATCGTTGTTGAAGCAAGCTTTGACTACCACTATCAAGAATTCGATGAATATGTTGCAACAGGACAGTAAGATTGACTTGATGACGTGAAAATTGTTCCAAAGCCAGAACCATCTTTTGCCCCTCATCAATCACAAGAGTTTTTCCTCGAACAAAATCATGATCATCTTCCATACGCGTCAACAGATAAGCATGGTTGGTCACAACTACCCTAGCTTCCTGGGCTTTTTGGTAGGACTGTTGCCAAAAATCATATTCAGCAAAAAGACTATCAGCTTTTAACTTACCATCGTGCTTAATCTCATCAAAATAAGCCATATAGCGCTGTTTTTGTCTGATTTCGTCAAGATCCCCTGTCTCTGTTTCAGTCAACCACACCAAAAGTTGCATTTTGTAACGATTAATCAAACGGTTACTATCCTGACGAAGTAAGGTTTGGTAGAAGGCATCTAACTTGATATAATTCTGAGGTCCTTTGAGACTATGGAAGTTAATATTAAAGACATCCGATAAGGCTGTAGCTTCCTGATTCATAATCTGATTTTGAAGGAGCTTGGTCGGAACAGCCACTACCACTTTATCTACATCAGATTGCGCCAACAAAGGAAGCAAATAGCCATAAGTTTTTCCGATTCCAGTCTGCGCCTGAATCATGGAAATATCAGTATTATCAAGCTCCCTTCTTACTGCCTCAGCAAACTCTTTTTGTTTAGGCCTTGATTCCAAATCTAAGAGTGCAATATTGGTATCAAAATCTTGAGACAGTTTTCGTTCAGACTTATAAGTCAAAGGTCTACGAAGAACAATTCCAGATTCTTCAAGCATGACATATTCTTTTGAAAGGCCTAAATTTTGACCTCTTATAGCATCACGAATAACCAACTCAGTCTCAAAAAGAAGATTATCTGAAAAGGTCAAAAGCATCTCAATGGTCTGTCTAGGTAAGCTGGCAATCTTATCCATCAAATGAAACAAAAGCTGTCCGGTCGCTCTCGCATCTTCAATAGCCGTATGGGCCTGAGCTAGGTCAAGATTAAGAACCTTGGATAAATGAGATAGCTTATATTGTTCTAACGTCGGATAAAAGACCTGAGCCAATTCGACAGTATCCACACGAGGAGTCCTTAGTTCGAAGCCCTCCATGAAAAGTGCCTCTGCAAGCAAATTGGCATCAAATTTAACATTATGGGCAACAAAAATACAGTCCTCAATCAGTTCAAAAATTGTTCTAGCAATTTCTGAAAAATCTGGTGCTTGGGCCAACTGCTGATCGGTAATTCCTGTTAAATGAACAATGTGCTCATCGAGTTCTTGGTGTGGGTTAACATCACTCGCAAATTCGTCAACCACCTGACCATTTTGCATGATAACAATTCCCACCTGTATAATACTAGCCGTTGACGAAGCGGAGGTTGCTTCCAAATCAACAATGGCATATTTATTCGTGTTTTTTTCACTCATAGTGACCTTATTATAGCATATACAAAGCACCAAAAAAAGACAAAGCCATCATTCTGATATTGGAAAAAGCCTGAAATTCGTGCTACACTAGAACTATGAAAATAAGACGAATTTTAAATCCTGTTGCTCAGGAAAACACCTATATTTTAGAAAACGATACAGCCTGTCTAGTCATTGATCCAGGAAGTGATACTTCTGCTATCTTAGCTGAACTTAAAGCAATCGACAAACCAGTTGCTGCTATCCTTTTGACACATACACACTACGACCACATTATGAGTGTTGAGGCAGTCCGTCAGGCTTATAATCCTCCTGTTTATGTTACTGAAGCTGAAAAAGACTGGTTGATGAGTCCTATTGATAATTTATCTGGACTCCCACGTCACGACGATATGGAAGACGTTATTGTCAATCCTGCAGAACACTACTTCGATTTTACTGAAGATTATAACATCAAGAACTTTCAGTTTAAAGTTGTTCCAACTCCAGGACACTCTATTGGAGGTGTTTCTTTTATCTTTGATAGAGAAGAAACTGTATTTTCTGGTGATGCCCTCTTTAAAGAAACAATTGGACGCTGGGATCTTCCAACAGGGAACCACGAACAATTACTCACTAGTATTCAAGAGCAACTTTTTACACTTCCTAACCACTACAAAGTTTTCCCAGGACATGGATGGGATACCACTATTGGTCACGAGAAGGTCTTTAACCCATATTTTTCATAAAAACAAAAGCTTGTCATACCTACTTTAGTGAGTATTGACAAGCTTTTTTATTCGAATAAAAAAGAAGGCCGATAGACCTTCTTATCTGAGACACTGTAGAGTGCCTATTTAGATTTGATATAGTTAACACCATCTGCTTTAGGTGCAACGGCTTTACCGAAGAAAGCAGCCAAGACAATAATTGTCAAGATATATGGTGCAATTTGCAAATACACATTTGGTACATGTGAAATGAGTGGAAGCTGTTTTCCAATGATTGCCAATGATTGTGACAATCCAAAGAACAAACTTGAGAGCATAGCTCCAATTGGACTCCAACGACCGAAAATCATAGCAGCCAAGGCGATGAAACCAGGACCTGCAATTGTTGTAACGGCAAAGTTGTTTGAGATTGATTGTGCATAAACCGCACCACCAACACCACCAAGGAAGCCCGAAATCATGACGCCATAGTAACGCATACGATAGACGTTAATTCCAAGTGTATCTGCTGCCTGTGGGTGTTCACCAACTGAGCGAAGTCGTAAACCAAAGCGAGTCTTAAAGATGAGCCACCATGATGCTACTGAAACCAAGATAGCAACATATGCTACCAAAGAAACATTAGTGAAGAAAACTTTACCCAAGAAAGGGATATGATCCAAGATTGGGAAGGATACAGTCTTAAAGTTATGACTGATAGCAGGTGTTTGACCAGCACCATAGAGAACACGTGTCAAGAATACTGCCAAAGATGGTGCGATAAGGTTCAACACTGTACCAGAGACAACATGGTCAGCTCGGAAGTTAATTGTCGCAACAGCATGGAGCAATGAGTAGAGAACACCAACCAGACCTGCTACAATCGCAGCAATCCAAGGTGTCACATCTCCAAAACTTTCTGCAAAAGTCAAGTTAAAGAGAACACCTGCGAAAGCACCAATTACCATAATTCCTTCAAGGCCGACATTTACGATACCGCCTCGTTCAGAGAAAGTTCCACCGATACTTGTAAAAATCAATGGTGCTGAATATTTCAACATAGAGGCAACGATTAAGGCTATAATTGTAATAAAGTCCATATTAGTTTTGTCCTCCTTTAGCTTTCACTGATTTATGACGAGGGCGAACCCAATATCTAATGATGTAATTAGCACCAACAAAGAAGATGATCAAGGCTGAAACAACATCGATAATTTCAGGTGGAACACCAATCATACCACTCTTACCAATAGACAAAACACCATAAAGAAGGGCGGCAAATGGGATACCGATAGGTGAGTTAGACGCTAAAAGCGCAACCGCCATACCGTTCCAACCGATAGCCAATGAAGCGTTTTGAACGAAGACATTTTGGAATGTACCAAGTCCTTCTACTGTTCCTCCAAGACCACATAGAGCACCTGAGATAATCATTGACATGATAATAACACGTTTAGATGACATCCCTGCATACTCTGAAGCATGAGGATTAAGACCTACAGATGTAATTTCAAAACCAGTTGTTGTTTTCTTAAGCAAGAACCAAACTAAGAAGGCAGCCGCAAGAGCTAGGAAGAAACCAATATTGAAACGCGAACCACCAGTTATTTGAGATAAGTACTCCGTTTGATAACTAGCTGAGGCTACAACCTTGTTAGAAGCTTCTGAAGAACGCAACATTTCAGCTGTAAATCCAAAGCGAATAATATTGTTTGCTACATACAAAATGATGTAGTTCATCATGATGGTAACAATGACCTCACTAGTTCCCAAGTAAGCACGGAGAATACCTGGAATAGCCCCAGCGATACCACCTGCAACCAGACCGATTATGACTGTACAGATAACTGAAATCACCTTTGGTAAGTCAGGGAATGACAAAGCAAACCATACGGCAGAAACCCATCCTGCCAAGGCTTGTCCTGGCAAACCAACGTTAAAGAAACCTGCCTTAGATGCAACAGAGAATCCTAGTGCAATCAGAATCAGCGGACTCATGGCACGAAGAATTTCACCAATATTTTTCAATGAGCCGAAGGCCGTTGTGAAAAGATCATAGTAAGCCCAGAATGGATCGTAACCGAAAATCAACATCAAAACGGCTCCAATCAGCATTCCCAAGAGGACAGCAATTAAAGGAACTGCCCAATTTTGTACTTTTTTAGACATTTGCTTCCTCCTTATTCAATTGTCCACCAGCCATAAGAATACCAAGATCTTGCTTATTCGTTTCAGCAGGATCTAGAATTCCCTGAATTGCACCATCATAGATAACCGCAATTCTGTCTGACATATCAAGAATTTCATCCAATTCAAAGCTGACAACAATCACAGCCTTACCTTTATCACGTTCTGCGATAATACGTTTACGGATGTACTCAATGGCACCAACGTCAAGACCTCGAGTTGGTTGACTTACAATAAGAAGTTCTGGGTCACGGTCAATCTCACGAGCGATAACAGCTTTTTGTTGGTTACCACCTGACAATTCACCACCAGCAATTAACTCTCCTGCACCACGAACATCAAATTCTTTCATCAATTCACGCGCTTTAGCATTGATGACATTATAGTTCAAGATACCATTCTTAGAATTTGGCTCTTTGTAGTAGGTTTGAAGAGCGATATTTTCAGCAACTGTCATTTCAAGGACCATACCATCACGGTGACGATCTTCAGGAATATGGCCAACACTCATTTCAGTAATCTGACGAGTTGTCTTATGAATAATAGATTCACCCTTGATGGTAATATCACCTGACTTAACTTTACGAAGTCCTGTAATCGCTTGGACAAGTTCTGTCTGACCATTGCCATCGATACCGGCAATACCGATGATCTCACCAGCACGAACATCTAATGACAGATTTTTTACAGCAGGTATTCCTCGGTTCTCGTTAACCACCAAATTTTTAATAGAAAGAACAACTTCTTTTGGATTTGAAGGAATTTTCTCTGTCTTGAAGGAAACCTGATGGCCAACCATCATTTCGGCTAAGTCAGCATTTGTTGACCCTTCAATCGTTACCGTATCAATTGATTTACCACGTCTAATGACAGTGACACGGTCAGAAACTGCTCGAATTTCATCCAACTTATGGGTAATCAGAATAATCGACTTGCCTTCCTTAACCAAGGTCTTCATAATGTTTAGAAGTTCAGTAATTTCAGACGGAGTCAATACCGCAGTCGGCTCATCGAAGATCAAAATATCAGCCCCACGATACAAAGTCTTAAGGATTTCAACACGCTGTTGAGCACCAACAGAGATATCTGCAACTTTGGCAGTTGGATCTACCGCAAGACCGTATCTTTCAGAGAGTTCAGTAATTTCCTTGATAGCCTTCTTCATATCAAGGACACCACCTGCTTTAGTTACCTCACTACCCAGGATGATATTTTCAGCAACTGTAAAAGCTTCAACCAACATAAAGTGTTGGTGAACCATCCCAATCCCCAGTTTCGTTGCTTTAGATGGTGAATCAATCGTCACCTCTTGTCCTGTAACCTTAATGGTACCGCTCGTAGGTTGCAAAAGACCTGAAAGCATATTCATTAAAGTTGACTTACCTGCACCATTTTCACCGAGGAGGGCATGGATCTCTCCTTGTCTCACATCAAGATTGATATGGTCATTTGCCACGAATTCACCAAATTTTTTGGTAATATCGTGCATCTCAATGACATTTGGCTTCGTCATACAATCTCCTTCCAAGAATAATTTTTATTTCAGCAAAGGGAATCATTAACTGCTTCCCTTTGCTGAGACAAAAATTTGTCTCAGTCTAAGTTCTATAAAGACTTATACTTAACTATTATTTGCTAAGACCATCAGTTGGTTTCAATTCACCATTCTTGATTTGTTCTTTAGCTTTTTCTACTGCATCTTTGATATCTGAAGGAAGATTAGACGTTACAATGTCAACACCACCGTCTTTGATACCGTAAGTCTTAGTTTTACCACCTTCGAATTTATCGCCTTTGACTTGTCCGTTAGCAATATCTTTAACAACTGTACCAACTTGTTTGATTGTTGAAGTCAAAACAAAGTTAGATTTTTTCTTGTCTGAAGATGTATAATTACCTTCTGCTGTTTGGTCACGGTCAACACCGATTACCCATACTTTCTTATCGCTTTCAGCATCAAGTTTTTCGTTAACTTCTTTAGCAGCTGTGAAGACACCAGTACCAGTACCACCAGCAGCTTGGTAGATTACGTCAACGCCTGAAGCATACATTGTTGAAGCGATTGTTGTCCCTTTAGCTGCATCAGAGAATGATTCAGCATATTGAACTTGTACATCGATGTCAGGTTTTACTGACTTAGCACCAGCTGTGAAACCAGCTTCAAAACGTGTAATTGTGTCTGATGTTTGACCACCGATGAAACCAACTTTATTTGTTTTTGATTGCATAGCTGCTGCGATACCTGCAAGGTAAGCACCTTCATTATCGGCAAACAAAACGCTTTCAACGTTCTTTTGGTCTTTAATAACATCGTCAATAATTACATAGTTCACATCTTCGTGTTCTTTAGCTGCATCTGCTACTGCATCATGAAGAGCAAAACCAACACCAAAGATGAGATTGTAGCCTTGACTTTGTGCTGAAGACAAGTTTGTTGCAAAGTCAGACTCTGAACCAGATTGGAAGTAATTGTAGCCAGAATCTTTTTCAAGTTTGTTAGCTTTACCCCAAGCTTGAAGACCTTCCCATGCTGATTGGTTAAATGATTTATCATCTACCCCACCAGTATCTGTAACGATAGCAGCTTTAACTTTAGAATCAGCTGATGATCCACCGCGTCCGCCACGAGCACATGCTGCAAGACCAAGTGCTGCTACAGCAACAAGGCCAAGACCGATAATTTTCTTGTTCAATTTCATCTTGAACACTCCTCCTATAACTTGCAAGAAAACTTGCTTAATAAAGAATAAAACAACTAGACTATTGTAAGTCTGTAAAAGAGTATGGTAACAACTCTCCGACTGTCATCTCGACTGTCGATTTATCTTCAGCGATAAGAATCACTTTAGAATCGGATTTAAAAAACTCAGCCATCACTTGGCGACATGCACCGCATGGTGATATAGGCTCTTTGGTATCACCGTAAACAGCGAGACACTCAAAATCACGGTGTCCTTCAGATACCGCTTTAAATATAGCCGTTCTTTCTGCACAATTGGTCAATCCAAAAGAGGCATTTTCTATATTGCAGCCTTGAAAGATTTCTCCATTTTTTGTAATCAAAGCCGCACCAACTCTAAACTTAGAGTAGGGAACATAGGCATTTTCAGCTGCCTCTTGTGCTGCATTTATCACTTGCTCTTTTTCAATAACTGTCATGACTTTCTTGCCCTTTCATTATGGCCACTCCTGACGAAGTACCAATACGGGTTGCACCAGCTCTGATAAAGGCTTGAGCCGCCTCAAGTGTACGTGCTCCACCAGATGCCTTGACTCCCATAGTAGGACCCACAGCTTCTCGCATAAGTTCAATATCTTCAATGGTAGCACCACCAGTAGAAAAACCTGTAGATGTCTTCACAAAATCTGCACCTGCCAGTTTTGCTAATTGGCAAGCTTCGACCTTTTCTTCATCAGTCAATAGACAAGTTTCAATGATAACCTTTACAAGTTTACTTCCACTAGCTTCAACAACAGCTTTAATATCGTCTTCAACTAATTTAAGATTTCTAGATTTAAGAGCACCGATATTGATTACCATATCAATTTCATCCGCCCCATTGGAAATAGCATCCTTGGCTTCAAAAGCCTTAACTGCTGAGGTCGATGCTCCCAAAGGAAAACCAATAACCGTACAAACTTTAACAGAACTATCTTTTAGCAATTCAGCTGCCGTTTTGACCCAAGTTGGATTAACACAGACGCTGGCAAACTCATACTTCTTAGCCTCATCAATTAAGGAAAGAATCTGTTCTTTATTAGCATCAGCTTTTAGTAAGGTATGGTCAATATAGCTATTAACAGACATAAACAAACTCCTTAATTAGATTTGGATTAAGGCCTAAGAAATAATTTTTAATATTTCATTTGGCTTTTTACACACTCTACCAATAATAACATTTTTTTCGAATTCAGTCAGCATTTTTTCAGATAAAATTTCTTGGCTATAGACCTTGGCAATAAGGTCTCCTTGAGTCACAGAATCGCCAACTTTCTTTTCAAATACAATTCCTGTTTCATAATTAAGACTATCTGACTTCGTAGCTCGACCTGCTCCTAATTGCATGGCAAATTTCCCAAATGCCATAGCAGGTAACTCTTTAATGTAACCTGTTTCATGAGCATGAATATCTGTCACGACAGGAGCACTGGTATGACGATAAAGATCGGTCAAATCACCACCTTGAGCTTGAATGAGTTCTTCAAACTTAGCAAGAGCTTTTCCACCCACTAAGTGCTGACGAATCTCTTCCTGACTAGCTTCAACCTGAGCTAAATCTAATAGAATCTCAGCCAACTCACAGATAAAGTCAGTGATATCTTCACGTCCCCTACCTTGCATAATTTCAATAGCCTCTGTGATTTCTAAACGGTTACCAATAGCCTTACCTAGTGGCTGGCTCATATCTGTAATAACTGCAATCGTTTCACGATTGACCTCATGACCTAGTGCAACCATGGTTTCAGACAACTTCTCAGCGTCAGACATATTTTTCATAAAAGCGCCTTGACCAACAGTAACATCCAGTAAAATCTTATCAGCGCCTGCTGCAATCTTTTTGGACATAACAGAGCTTGCGATTAGAGGAATGGAATCTACTGTTGCAGTGACATCACGCAAGGCATAAAGAAGTTTATCAGCCTTAACTAAATGCTCAGACTGACCAATGAGGGAAATTCCAATGTCTTTAACTTGCTGAATGAACTCTTCCTTGCTACGCTCAACCTGATAGCCTTTGATAGACTCTAATTTGTCAATCGTTCCACCTGTATGTCCAAGACCACGACCACTCATCTTAGCTACTGGAACACCAAAGCTAGCTACAAGTGGCATAAGGATGATGGTTACCTTATCGCCAACACCACCGGTCGAATGTTTATCTACCTTAACACCTGGAATTTCCGACAAATCATATTGTTCACCTGAAGCAACCATATCAGTGGTCAAATCATGGATTTCACGAATAGACATTCCTTGATAATAAATTGCCATCGCCAGTGCAGCTATCTGATAGTCTGGAATTTTCCCAGACACATAGCCATTAATGAGATATGAAATTTCCTCTGTGCTTAACTCGCCTCCATCTCTTTTCTTTTCAATTAAATCAACGGTTCTCATATTTTCTCACTTCTAAGGATATAATATCCTTTATCCTTTTTAACGACTTCAGCATTACCAAACACATCCTCCATCTTAGCTTTAGCTGACGGAGCTCCTTGTTTTTTCTGAATAACAATAGTTAGGTTACCACCTTGATTGAGATAATCATATGCCTCCTCAATAACTTGATGAACCACCTTCTTGCCAGCACGGATAGGTGGATTAGAAATAATATAGTCAAAACTTCCAGTAACATTTTCATAGACATTCGATTGGAAAATAGTAGCTTCAACCTTATTTCGTTCAGCATTTTGTTTCGCTAAATCAATTGCCCTACTATTGATGTCAATCATTGTGACTTTGACTCCTTGTACCTTGGCCAAACTAATACCAAGAGGACCGTAGCCACAGCCCACATCTAATAGTGTGTTTCCAGCTTCCAAATCTAATGCACTCAAAAGCACTTGACTTCCATAATCAATCATTTTTTTAGAGAAAACCCCAGCATCCGTATAAAACTGAAAACTTTCTCCTAACAAATTTACCTTTAAATCATGAATATCGTGAGCCGCATCTGGCGTCTCAGCATAATACATTTTTGACATTATTTTTTCCTTCTAGATAGTCTTTTCCCTTTATCGTATCATAAATACCAAAGTAAGGCTAGTGATATGATAAGGCTTACATTCCGGCTTTTTTTCTGCTATAATGTTAGCTATGTTAAATGAATTTATCAATTTCGAAACGATATCACGTAAGGAGTGGCAACGCCTTCATAAAGAAGGTAATGCCCCATTGACTGCGGAAGAACTTGATTCCATTCGTAGCCTTAATGACAAGATCGATGTGCAAGAAGTTAGTGATATTTATCTTCCCCTTATCAATCTCATTCGTATCTATCAGAAAACGGCCAATGATTTAACCTTTTCTAAGAGTATCTTTTTACAAAAATCACAGACTAATCGTCCATTTATTATTGGGGTATCTGGTTCAGTTGCTGTTGGCAAATCCACTACCAGTCGTTTGCTTCAACTCTTGTTACAACGTACCTTCCCCCAATCTAAGGTTGAACTTGTAACAACCGATGGCTTTCTCTATCCTAACCAAGTCTTGAAAGAAAAAGACATCCTTAACCGTAAGGGTTTCCCTGAATCCTACGATATGCCGCTTCTTCTCAATTTTTTAGATACTATAAAAAATGGTGGTGATGTCAATATTCCTGTTTACTCCCATGAAATTTATGATATTGTACCAGGTCTTACACAAGAAATCAGACAGCCCAATTTTTTGATTGTCGAAGGGATTAATGTTTTCCAGAATCCTATTAACCAAAGACTCTACATGAGTGACTATTTCGATTTTTCTCTTTACATTGATGCTGAAGTTAATAATATCGAATCATGGTATCTCGAACGTTTTCAAACCCTTCTTGAGCTCGCCAAGAAAGATGAAAATAACTATTACCATCGTTTCACTAAATTCAGTAAAGATGAAGCCTTATCTTTAGCACAAAAAACTTGGCGTGATATCAATTTGGTTAACCTGGAAAATTATATCGAACCTACACGAAGCCGAGCCGAACTGATTCTTCATAAGGGAGACAATCATAAAATCGACTTCATCCACTTAAAAAAATAGAAAAAGCTTGCCAAGGGGTCTAAAATAACGTATAATGACATAGTTAGATAAATTTTGGAGGTGAAAACATTGGCAAATATTAAATCAGCTATCAAACGCGCTGAACTTAACGTTAAACAAAACGAACAAAACTCAGCTCAAAAATCAGCTTTGCGTACTGCTATCAAAGCATTCAACGCTAACCCAACTGAAGAAGCTTATCGTGCTGCATCTGCTAGCATCGATAAAGCCGCTTCTAAAGGTTTGATTCATAAAAACAAAGCAAGCCGCGATAAATCACGTCTTGCAGCTAAATTGGCTAACTAATTGAAAGCTCCATTTAGGAGTTTTTTTATTACCTTATAACATAAAAACCTGCTAGACCATAGGCTAGCAGGTTTTCTTTATTAATTAAACTCCAGTGATTTTAACTTCAAAAATAGTCCCCTTCGGATGATTGTCCTTGACAACAATTGTTCCTTTAAGAGCTAAAACAATTTGTTGCGCTAGTGATAAGCCCAGTCCAAACCCACCTTTTTGTCTAGTTCTAGCCTTATCTACTCGATAAAAGCGATCAAAGATTTTTTTCTTATCACTATCTGATATACCAGGACCATTATCAGCTACCGAAATATAAAGATGTCGGTCATTAGTGCGAACTGTAAAGATAACATGTCCATCATCTTCTGTATATTTAATAGCATTATCAAATAATATGGTCATTAGCTGCTTCAATAGCGTTTTATCAGTATGGATTGGACGACTAACTTGGTTTTGACCCGTGAAACCTTTCTCATTTTCTTCAGCAATCATAGCATAATTGGTAAATACTGTATCAAAGAAAGCAGGTTCTAAGGTTTCGATTTCCGGCTTAATACCATCGTCACGACGAGCCAAGTTCAAGAGATTTGTCGTCAACAGACGCATATTACGTACTTCATCAAGACTTGAAGCAATATTCTCTGAATTATCTAAAATGGTGCTCTCAGGCTTGCGGAAAAGAACTTCTAATCGGTTTTGAATCACAGCAAGCGGTGTCCGTAACTCGTGACTGGCATTTTCAACAAAAGCCTTCTGCTTCTCCAGACTTTCCTGGATAGGACGTCTTGACCACTTGGCCAAATACATACTAGCCGCAACAGATAGGAGCCAGAAGAAACTCATCATGATGACAATGAGCTTGACATAACGTTCAGTGGCTTCTTCCAATTGAGTTGTATTAATCGCAATAACAAGGTACTTAGCATCAGGATAGAGACTATTATCTACTTTTTCAGTAATCAGGCGATACTTTTCGGTTTGATCGAAATAATTCTGAGCGCTTCCCTTGCTAATAACATCAATGTTATTTTTATCTATTGGTAAATTGGATAAGCTAGAAAATTTGTCAACGACATTGAGGACTTTTCCATTCTTATCAAGCACTAAGACACTGGTATTCGCCGCAACAGATAAATCGTGAGGGGCATCTTCCATCTTTGATCTCTTCTTAGATTCTTTTTTAGAGCCACTCGAGTCAGGTGTTTCATCTGTCGACCCTTTAGTATCATAGGCTTGGTAGATGGTTGTCGTATTATTTTGATCTACCTCAGAAGTCAGAAAAAGTTCCCGTTTTAGCATTTCCATTTCTAAATAAGAATTGGTCTTAGTTGCTGCCATTTTCAGACTAGAGTCCACATTGGAATAAACACCGTAACTCAGAATCTGCAAAATCATGACAGTCATGACAAGGAAAATACCAGAAAAAGTAGCAAAGAAATGAATAAAAGACTTAAATCCTTCTGACTTCATTCTCCTAAAGAGATAATTGAAAAATTTAGTCAGCATTCTTCAAAATGTACCCCACACTTCTCAAGGTTTGGAGGTTGGCAGCAAAGTCTGTTCCTTTAAGTTTCTTACGAATTTTAGAAACATATACTTCAACAACCGATACCGTGGTATCACTATCAAATCCCCAAAGACGGTCAAAAATTTGTGACTTAGGCAAGATCACATTCTGATTTTGTAAGAAATAAACTAATAAATCAAACTCTTTACCAAGAAGTTCTACTTCTTTATCACCCACAAAGGTTGAATTTGTAGCAAGATTGACACGAACATCACCGAAAGAAAGTGTGTTTTGGTCAAATTTACCAGAGCGTTTCAAAAGTGCTTGAATACGCATCTTCAACTCTTCTAAGTAGAAAGGTTTGGTTAGATAGTCATCCGCACCAAGTTCAAAACCATGTCCCTTATCGTCTAGACTTTCCTTGGCAGTCATGATAAGTACAGGAGTTGTTACACCTTTATCACGTAATTCTCTAAGAACAGTGAAACCATCTTTTTCAGGTAACATTAAGTCTAAAAGAATCAAATCATAGACGCCACTTTCAGCTTCGTAGAGGCCTTCATCACCATCAAAGACCTGCATAACATCAGCAAAGTCATCTAAAAAATCAAAAACTGAGTTGGACAAACTCAAATCATCTTCAACTAGTAATATTTTAATCATAGTTATCCCCCTTGCTAGGTGCCAAAGATCTAAAGAACACTTTGACTAAGTCTTATCATTATATCTAAAATACACATAATCATCTAGTGCTTTGATCTTCTTTTATTTAGATTCAGTCTACTATACTTTCCTTAAGTTTTTCATAACTGGAACGAAAAAACAGCACCAATAGGTACTGCCCTCTTATCGTTATTTTTTCTTAGAACAAACCAACAGCTGTTCCGTCTTCAGAAACGTCCATTTTAAGGGCTGCTGGAGCTTTTGGAAGGCCTGGCATGGTCATAACATCACCTGTAAGAGCCACGATAAATCCAGCACCTGTTTTAGGAACAAACTCACGAATAGTGATATCAAAACCTTCTGGTGCTCCAAGCAAGAATTGGTTATCTGAGAAACTATATTGTGTTTTAGCCATACATACTGGTAATTTATCCCAACCAAATTCGGCAAATTGCTTGAGTTGGTTTTTAGCTTTTTTCTCGAAGACAACTGATTTACCACCATAGATTTCAGTAACAATCTTAGTGATTTTTGCTTCCAAGCTATCATCATCAGAATAAAGACGTTTATAGTCGGCATTACCATTTTCAACAGCATCAACTACCGCGTTGGCAAGGTCAATACCACCATCAGCACCATTAGCCCAAACGCTAGCCAATTCAACAGGAACATCGATTTCTGCACAAAGTTCTTTAAGGGCTGCAATTTCAGCTTCTGTATCAGCAACAAACTCGTTAATAGCAACGACTGCAGGAAGACCGAATTTACGAACGTTTTCCACATGACGTTTCAAGTTAGCGAAGCCATCACGAACAGCTTGAACATTTTCTTCAGAGAGGTCAGTTTTGGCTACCCCACCGTGCATTTTGAGAGCACGAAGTGTCGCAACAATAACAACGGCATCAGGAGTTGTTGGGAGGTTTGGAGTCTTGATATCAAGGAATTTTTCAGCACCAAGGTCAGCACCGAAACCTGCTTCAGTAATCGTATAATCAGCCAAACGAAGAGCTGTAGCTGTAGCTAGAACTGAGTTACATCCGTGAGCGATGTTGGCAAATGGACCACCGTGTACCAAGGCTGGTGTCCCATAAATTGTCTGTACCAAGTTTGGTTTGATGGCATCTTTAAGAATAAGGGTAAGCGCACCTTCAATTTCAAGATCACGTACATAAACTGGTGTACGATCATAACGGTAAGCAACTACAATATTTGCCAAACGTTCTTTAAGGTCATTAATATCAGTAGCCAAGCAAAGAATCGCCATGATTTCAGACGCAACAGTAATATCAAAACCATCTTCACGTGGAATACCATTAAGTGGTCCGCCAAGACCAACGTTTACATGACGAAGCGCACGGTCATTAAGGTCAACCACACGTTTCCAAATGATACGACGTTGGTCAATGCCGAGAGCATTTCCTTGGTGAATATGATTGTCAAGAAGGGCTGACAAAGCATTATTCGCTGTAGTAATAGCGTGCATATCCCCTGTGAAGTGGAGGTTGATATCTTCCATCGGAAGCACTTGAGCGTAACCACCACCTGCAGCACCACCTTTGATTCCCATAACCGGACCAAGAGATGGTTCACGAAGGGCAATCATTGTTTTCTTACCAATTTTGTTAAGAGCGTCTGCAAGACCAATTGACATGGTTGATTTCCCTTCACCAGCTGGTGTTGGGTTGATAGCTGTCACCAAAATCAATTTTCCTGGCTTATTGTCTTTGACTGCATTGATCTTATCAAATGACAATTTTGCCTTATATTTTCCGTAGAGTTCCAAATCGTCAAAGCCGATTCCAACTTTTTCAACTACTTCTGTGATTGGTTTTAATTCTACACTTTGAGCAATTTCGATATCTGTTTTCATGAGACACTCCTCTATATTTTTCTAGAATATATTATATCAGAGTTTGATAAAAAACGCATTATTTTTGGTTAATTACTTTTCAATGTTCGGTTTTTGTTTTGTTATAAATCGTTATAACTTTAATTTATAGGGGTACACCCCAAAAATACCTACTATTATTTACAAAAGACTCAATTTTTAGTACAATACTACTATGAAAATTTTGATTACATCGGGTGGTACCACTGAAAAGATTGATGCTGTACGTGGAATCACAAACCATTCAACAGGTTATCTAGGTAAGGAAATTGCTGAACTTTTCTTGGCTAAGGGGCACCAAGTAACCTTAGTAACGACCAAGACAGCGGTTAAACCAGAACCGAAAGAAAATCTAAAGATTACAGAAATTACGAACGTAGATAGTCTTCTCAAAAAAATGGAGCCACTCGTCAAAGAGCACGATGTTCTCATCCATAGTATGGCAGTCTCTGATTATACGCCTGTTTATATGACGGATTTCGCTGAATTAGAGGCTACTGAAGATCTCGCTCAATTCTTGCATAAGTCTAACACTGAGAACAAGATATCTTCAGCTTCAGAGTATCAAGTTCTCTTTCTTAAAAAAACACCGAAGGTCATTAGCCTTGTTAAACAATGGAACCCTACTATTCAGTTAATTGGCTTCAAACTTTTGGTTAATGTAAGTAAAGATGAGCTTTTTGAGGTTGCTCGTGCAAGTCTAAGACGCAACAAAGCAGATATCATTGTCGCAAACGACTTGAGTGATATTTCTCCAGATCAACATATCGCCTATCTAGTTGACGAAAAAAGCGAGGAGAAGGTTAGGACCAAAGCTGCAATTGCTCGAGCTTTATTTGAAAGGATATGCCATGACTAAACGTATCATCCTTGCTGTTTCAGGATCAATTTCTGCCTATAAAGCAGCCGATCTAACAAGCAGGTTAAAGAAAAAAGGTTATGATGTTCACGTCATTATGACTGAAGCTGCTCAAGCCTTTATCACCCCTCTGACACTTCAAGTTCTCTCGAAGAACCCCGTTCACACTGATGTCATGGAAGAAAAATTAGCTGAAGGTATTAATCATATTGACTTAGGAAAAGAAGCTGACCTCTTTATTGTAGTTCCAGCTTCAGCAAATACCATTGCCAAATTAGCACATGGTATGGCCGATAATATGCTTACTGCTACTGCTTTAGCTTTACCTAGCACTACCCCAAAACTAATTGCCCCTGCAATGAATACGAAAATGTATGAAAATCCACTGACTAGGAAAAATTTAGATACTTTGCATGACCTTGGCTACCAAGAAATTCTTCCAAAATCAGGTTTACTGGCTTGTGGAGATACGGGACGCGGTGCCTTAGCTGATATCGATGACATTATTGAATCCATTAACAATGCTTTAACAAAATAACCTTGTAGAGAATAAAAAGGAGTTTATGATGAATAAGAAAAATAAAGCAAACCAAACAGCGCAGTTAGCGCTCTTGATAGCGACTATGGTTGTTATCGAAGTACTTAGTCAAACCATCTTTGCCGCTTTTGTACTTCCAATTAAACCAACCCTAACGCACATCCCAGTTATTATTGCTAGTATCGTCTATGGTCCTAAAATTGGAGCCTATTTGGGTGGTTTCATGGGAATTATGAGTATTGTTCGTAATACAATCATTTATACGGTTAGTAGCTATCTCTTTAGTCCCTTTGTTGAAGGGGGAACTTGGGCATCTGCAGTCATTGCCATCGTCCCTCGCATCCTAATCGGTATTTTCCCTTACTTTGTCTACAAGTTACTTCAAAACCGTCTAGGTTTGACTCTATCTGGGGTTTTAGGTGCTTTCACAAATACATTTTTCGTACTTATTGGCATCTACTTCTTAATCCCTAACTTCTACACAGCGGGTGGAAAAACACTAATGGCAACCATTTTCACAACAAATTCGATTGCTGAAATGATTATCGCTGGCCTGCTAACCCTAAGTATCACACCTGTGTTATTAAGATTGAAAAAATAAAGAAAAAACATGGTGATTACCATGTTTTTTTCTTTTAATTATGGTATAATGTAAGCGTTTAAAAATATAAAGGAGATTGCTATGTCTTACACTGAAAATTATCAAAAATGGCTCGACTTCGCTGAATTGCCTGCTTACCTTCGTGATGAGTTGGTCGCAATGGATGAAAAAACGAAAGAAGATGCCTTCTATACCAACCTTGAATTCGGTACAGCTGGTATGCGTGGATTGATTGGTGCTGGTACTAACCGCATTAACATTTACGTTGTTCGCCAAGCAACTGAAGGTTTGGCCCAATTGATTGACTCAAAAGGGGAAGAAGCTAAAAAACGTGGTGTTGCTATCGCTTACGATAGCCGTCACTTCTCTCCAGAATTTGCTTTTGAATCTGCTCAAGTTTTGGCTGCTCACGGTATCAAATCTTATGTATTTGAAAGCCTACGTCCAACACCTGAATTGTCATTTGCTGTTCGTCATCTCCACACATTTGCTGGTATCATGGTAACAGCTAGCCACAACCCTGCTCCATTTAATGGATACAAGGTTTATGGTGAAGACGGTGGACAAATGCCACCTGCAGATGCTGATGCTTTGACAGATTACATCCGTGCTATCGAAAATCCTTTCACTGTGCAATTGGCTGACCTTGAAGAAAGCAAAGCTAGCGGCTTGATTGAAGTTATCGGTGAAAACGTCGACGCTGAATACTTGAAAGAAGTGAAAGGCGTTAACATTAACCAAGACTTGATCAATGAATACGGTCGTGACATGAAGATTGTCTACACTCCACTTCATGGTACTGGTGAAATGTTGGCTCGTCGTGCTCTTGCACAAGCTGGATTTGAAGCTGTTCAAGTTGTTGAAGCTCAAGCTGTTCCAGATGCTGACTTCTCAACTGTTAAATCTCCAAACCCTGAAAACCAAGCTGCCTTTGCTCTTGCTGAAGAACTTGGTCGCAAAGTAGACGCTGATGTATTGGTTGCAACTGACCCAGATGCTGACCGCCTTGGTGTTGAAATCCGCCAACCAGATGGATCTTACCTCAACCTTTCTGGTAACCAAATCGGAGCTATCATTGCTAAATATATTCTTGAAGCTCACAAAACAGCTGGTACACTTCCTGCAAATGCTGCCCTCTGTAAATCAATCGTATCAACTGAGTTGGTGACTAAGATTGCAGAAAGCTACGGCGCAACTATGTTTAACGTCTTGACTGGTTTCAAATTTATCGGTGAGAAAATCCATGAATTTGAAACACAACACAACCACACTTACATGCTTGGTTTCGAAGAAAGCTTCGGTTACCTCATCAAACCATTCGTACGTGACAAAGACGCTATCCAAGCTGTTCTTATCGTTGCTGAAATCGCAGCTTACTACCGCTCACGTGGCATGACTTTGGCAGATGGTATCGAAGAAATCTACAAACAATACGGCTACTTCGCAGAAAAAACAATCTCTGTTACCCTCTCAGGTGTTGACGGAGCTGCTGAAATCAAGAAAATCATGGATAAATTCCGTGGTAATGCTCCTAAACAATTCAACAACACAGACATTGCTAAGACAGAAGACTTCTTGGAACAAACAGCTACTACTGCTGACGGCGTTGAAAAATTGACAACTCCTCCAAGTAACGTGCTTAAATACATCTTGGCTGATGATTCATGGTTTGCCGTTCGTCCTTCAGGTACAGAACCAAAAATCAAATTCTACATCGCTACAGTTGGTGAATCTGAAGCAGATGCTAAAGAAAAAATTGCTAATATCGAAGCAGAAATCAATGCTTTCGTAGGCGAATAATATTTAAGACTTAGAGCTAAGCTCTAAGTCTTTTTTATACACGACAATACTAGGATTGTAAGCAAGTCACCCATTTTACTACTCGAAACAAGCAACCACCTATAGACTAATCTATAGGTGGTAGTTTTATGATTTAATTATAGAGCGCTAACTTGTGAATGATGCTTAAACAAGGAATGAGTAGCTCCATGAATATGACGAGCGGTCTCTGCATTATTCATGGTGTAGAGGTGAACGCCTGCAACATCTTGCGTAACAAGATCGACAATCTGGTCAATAGCATAGGCAAGACCTGCCGCTCTAAGTGACTCAGGATCATGCTCATACTTATCCAAAATGGCACGGAACTTACGTGGTAAATGGATATTCTCACAAGTCTTAAGCAAACGTAGGGCTTGGTTACGATTCAAAATAGGCATAATACCCGCATGAATTGGTACATCAATTCCAGCCAAGGTACATTTATCTTGAAAATCATAGAAACGTTCATTGTCAAAGAAGAGTTGAGTTACAAGGCTAGAACAACCTGCATCAACCTTTTTCTTAAGGTTTTGGATATCAGAGATTTGATTTGGCGAATCTGGATGCCCTTCAGGATAGCAGGCACCGATGATATCAAATTGAGGAGCTTCTTCCTTAATAAACTCAATCAAATCAGTGGCATATCTAAAGTCTTTAAGAGGTTCCACACCAGGAATGATATCACCACGTAGGGCTAAGATACGGTGTACACCAACAGCATCCAAGTCACGTAAGGTATCAGCAACCTTTTCTTTACTCAAATAGATAGCCGGAAGGTGGGCAATCGTTGGGATGGCTAGGTCATTTTGAATATGATCTGCCAAAGGAACCGTCGTCTCTTTGATATTATATTTGTTATTACTAGCTGTCACACTGATAAAGTGTGGAGCCAATCCTTGCATATCCTCAAGGGCACGTAGAATTTTTTCATTACCCACTGCTGGGTTGGGTGGAAATACTTCAAAAGAGAGTGATGGTGTTTGGCTTGTCATATTTTATACCTTCTTCTTTTTAGATTTTTGTTAAGACAAAAGCAGTTTTAAGTGTCTACTGACTTCATAAGTAGCGTACACTTGTTAATCATAGCCTGCTTGCAAAAATCTTTAGAATATTATTAGCTATTGAAAACCTTCTACACTTAAGGAAGAAGGTCTTCAACGTATGATAACTTCTGCTTACAAGTTTTCGCGAGCTGCTTTTGCAGCTTCTACAAGCTTGATCAAGCTTTCTTTAGTTTCTTTGATTCCGCGAGTCTTCAAACCACAGTCAGGGTTAATCCAGACTTTACCACTTGGTACTTTAGCCAAGATTGCTTCGATAGTGTGGTCAATTTCACCGTCTTGTGGGACACGTGGTGAGTGGATATCGTAAACCCCAGGTCCAACTTCTGTTTGGAAGTTTTGTGCTTTAAGTTCATCCAAGATTTCAAGATTTGAACGACTAGCTTCAAATGAGATAACGTCAGCATCCAAGTTGTCGATGGCTGGGATGATATCTGTAAATTCTGAGTAACACATGTGAGTATGGATTTGTGTGTCTGGTGCTACAGTTGAGTGTACCAAACGGAAAGCTGGAATTGCCCAGTCGAGGTAATCCTCATACCAGTCACTACGACGGAGTGGCAATTTTTCACGAAGAGCGGCTTCATCAATTTGGATAATTTTCACGCCTGCAGCTTCAAGGTCAAGCACTTCGTCTTTGATTGCAAGAGCAATTTGAAGAGTTGAATCCTTAATAGAGATGTCCTCACGTGGGAATGACCAGTTAAGGATAGTTACAGGTCCAGTCAACATACCTTTAACAGGTTTATCTGTACGGCTTTGTGCGTAGCTAGACCATTTAACAGTGATTGGGTTAAGACGAGTGACATCACCCCAAATGATTGGTGGTTTAACCCCACGCATACCGTATGATTGAACCCAACCATTTTTAGAGAAGAGGTAACCTGACAAGTTCTGACCGAAGTACTCAACCATGTCATTACGTTCAAACTCACCATGAACAAGAACGTCAAATCCAACTTCTTCTTGCCATTTAATCCATTCATCAGTGATTTCAGCAAGGAAAGCATCGTATTCTTCTTGTGATAATTCATTCTTACGGAAAGCCAAACGTTTAGCACGAACATCCTTAGTTTGAGGGAATGAACCGATAGTTGTTGTTGGAAGCAATGGAAGTTTGAAAGCATCCTTTTGAATCTCTTCACGTTCTGCAAACGCTGGCAAACGAGTGTAATCAGCTTCAGTCAAACCTGCAATACGAGCACGAAGCTCAGCATTTTCACCAACACGCTCAGTCGCAAAGAGTTCTTTGTTAGCAGCAAGTTCTTCTGCACCTTGACCATTGCGGATGGCATCCAAGTCACGCAATTCACCCAATTTTTCAACCGCAAAGGCGAAGTGGTCCAAAATAGCTGGTTCAAATTCTTCATTAGCAGTTGTAAATGGTACGTGGAGAAGTGAGCAAGAGGTTGTCAAAACAACATTTTCAGCTGGAACTTGTTCAAGAATTGCGAGGCTCTTCTCGTAGTTGTTACGCCAGATGTTTTTACCATTGACGATACCGGCATAGAGAATCTTATCAGCTGGGAAACCACCTTTAACCAATTCAAGTGTTTTCTTACCTTCAACAAAGTCAAGACCAATCGCATCTACTGGCAATTTCACAAGGTCAGCATAGACGTCACGAACGTCACCAAAGTAAGTTTGAATCAAAACTTCAAGGCCTTTCTTATCAGCCAAGAGCTTGTTGTAGAGGTTCAAGAAGAGAGCTTTTTCTTCAGATGTCAAATCTTTAACAAGAGCTGGCTCATCGAGTTGAATACGAGTAGCACCAAGCTCTGCCAATTTTTCAAAAACATCTTGGTATGCAGAAACAAAGCTATCTACGAAGTCTTCAGCTTTTACACCATCTTCAAAGTCAGACAATTGAAGGAAAGTGAATGGTCCAACCACAACTGGACGTGTATTAAGACCCAATTCTTTTGCTTCTTGGTACTCATCAAAAATCTTGTGACCAGCAAGTTTAACTTCTGTTGTTTTTTCAAATTTAGGAACGATGTAATGGTAGTTAGTATTAAACCATTTTTTCATAGGAAGGGCACGAACATCCCCTTTTTCACCTTGGTAACCACGCGCCAAGGCAAAGTAACGTTCAAGATCTGTCAAATCCAAGTTTTGAACAGATTCAGGTACGACGTTGAAAAGGAAAGCTGCATCAAGGAAGTTATCGTAATGTGAAAAATCATTTGAAGGAATTTCAGTGATACCCTTCTCTTTAACAATATTCCAGTGTTTTGCACGCAAGTCTTTGGCTGCTGCTAAAAGTTCATCTGCAGTAATTTCATTTCTAAAGTATTTTTCTGTTGTAAATTTTAATTCGCGGAATTCACCCAAACGTGGGAAACCAATGATAGTAGTTGACATCTTGTGTCCTCCTCTTTGTTGTTGAACCTATCTTACCAAAGAAATGGGTAGCTGTATAATTGCTATTAGTTTTCTCTATATATAGTTTTAGACTATACCCTATAAAATAAAGGGTTACCGACTTCTGTTATCTCCTTTTGCTTAGATATTGTTATAGCTAATAACTATATATTAACTTACTAAATCCCTTTTTATATCAAAAAATCCCTAAACTTTTGTCTAGAGACTCTATTATTTACTAGGATTAGAACACTAAGCTCTATAAGTGCTCAGTACCCTCTCTTGAAGCCAAGATGATGTATAAGACATATTCTCACTATTGTAACTATTCCAAATAAAATAACCAAAAATAGCCAATACTAATAAGAAACAAATTCCCAAAACGGCTAACCATATGATTTGTTTCTTTAAGCTATCATACTCACTCATATAGCCATTATGAAGTTTAATGAGTTCATTTCTTTTTTTGTTACTTGACTCTTTAGCAATAGCTATTTCTAGCTCGTACATCTGGTGCTTCCATGAATTCTTAGAAGTGCCTTTTTTCATTTTATTGTTTGAAAGGCTGCTGTTGCCCTTCTCAAAGTTATTTTTTTCAGTCATATTTCCCTCTAAAATCTTCTTTTAGTCCCTATCATTATAACATATGTAAAACTGTCTGAAAAGTTCATTTTTGGTTAAAATTTTGAGAAAGATAATTAAAACATGAAAAAGAACCAGAGGGAAACTTCTTATGTTATACTCTAAGTATGCATAAGAAAACTGTTATTGATTTTAAAGAACTTGGTGTCAGACAAATCTTTACAGACGCCATTAAAGAACTAAAAACAAAGGACATTAAGGAAGTCAAACCCCTTTTAGATGAACTCGAAGCCTATCAAAATGAAGGTTATTATGCAGTAGGTTATGTTTCCTATGAAGCAGCCCCTGCCTTCGAGACAAAATTTCAGGTTATTGATGGTCCATTAATGTCTGAGTATCTCCTCTACTTCACTGTTCATGAAACTGTTCAAACAGAGCCTATTCCACTTACTTATGACCCTATTACCTTACCAAAGTCTTGGCAAGAGCTAACTTCTGCTGAGGAATACAAGGCTGCTATTGAGCATATACACCACCATATTCGACAAGGTGATACTTATCAGGTCAATTATACTGTTCAACTTCAACAGAACCTGACAGCTGATCCCTTTGCCATCTACAATCGATTGGTTGTTGAGCAAAATGCCCATTACAATGCCTTTATTCAGCACGATGATGTTTCTATCATTTCTATAAGTCCAGAACTCTTCTTTAAAAAAGATGGAGATAAGTTGACTACTCGTCCTATGAAAGGTACTACCAATCGAGGTTTAACAACTGAAACTGACCTTGCACAAGCAAGATGGCTAGCTCAGGACCAAAAAAATCGCTCTGAAAATATGATGATTGTTGATCTTCTTAGAAATGACATGAATCGTATTTCTAAAATAGGAAGTGAAGATGTTAAGAGCCTTTGCCAAGTTGAACAATACACTACAGTTTGGCAAATGACTTCGACAATTGAAACGCAACTCCTGACAAATAGAAGTTTATGCGATGTCTTCCAAGCCCTTTTTCCATGTGGATCGATTACAGGTGCCCCAAAAATAGCAACCATGGAGATTATTAAGAAGGTTGAAAAACAGCCTCGAGGTGTTTATTGTGGAGCTATTGGAATCTTGGTGCCACAGGGACCTAGTATTTTCAACGTAGCCATTCGGACACTACAAATGGAAGAAACCAAGGCTATCTATGGTGTCGGAGGGGGGATTACCTGGGACAGTAACTGGGAATCCGAATACGAAGAAACCAAGCAAAAAGCTGCTGTTCTATACCGTCAGAACCCAAAATTTGATCTCATTTCTACCGGTCGTATTCATCAAGGAAAACTTCTCTTTCTGGAGGAGCATATAAAACGTTTACAAGAGAGTAGCCGATACTTTGACTATCCTTTCAATGCAGAAAAAGCGCACTATCAAGTCGAAGCTCTGTGCCAATCACTAGACCTTAACACAGACTACCGTCTTAAATTGTCCCTTAAAAAAGATGGTGAACTGAAGTTTGAACATAGCCAATTAACAAACTTATCTGATGACTTTTGCCAAGCAAGATTAGTTGAGCAAAGACATCCGTTGGATAGCCCCTATACCTTCTTTAAAACAAGTTACCGTCCTCACCTTAGTATCGAACCTCACGAACAAATCTATTATAATCACGAGGGACAACTCCTAGAAACCTCTATCGGTAACATCGTTCTTAAAATCGAAGACCAACTCTACACACCACCAGTTCACCTCGGCCTCTTAAATGGCATCTACAGACAAAGTCTTATAGCTGAAAATAAGCTAAAAGAAAAGGTCCTGACTGTAAAAGATCTGAAACAGGCTCAGGCCATCTACGGATGTAATGCGGTGAGAGGGTTGTATGAATTGAAGGTGGAGAAATAAATCAAAAAAACTGTACAATTTTTACTATTCTATATGTAAACTAATGAACCATTACATAGAAAGGTATTGATATGACCTATCAATTAAAACTAAATGATTTTGTAAATATAATCGAAAATAAATCAAGCTTTAATCCAGATGATCTGATTCATATCTGTAAACGATACAAGAATCCTAAAAGAGACTATCTCTTTGTTAATAAATATCAAGCTAAACATTATCCTAGCCAAGCCAATACAACAATTCAGCTTTTTAAAGAACTTTACGAACAAATTAAAGATCATTTAAGTTCACAAGAACGCATACTCATCATCGCCTTTGCCGAGACTGCTACTGCCATCGGTCAAGCCATCATGCATTTTTGTTTGGAAAATGATGACCTAAACGCCATTTTCTACCTACAAACAACTCGAGAAGATTTGGATACAACTATCCAAACACTTTCATTTGAAGAAGAACATTCTCACGCAACAAATCAGAAATTGTATTACCGTGAGGTCATTCCTGAGTATGACACTATTTTGTTTATTGAAGATGAAATTACGACAGGAAATACTATTCTTAACTTCATTACTGAATTTAAAAAATTGAATAAAAGAACTAAGTATGCAGTGGCTTCCATCCTTAACTGGCAAAATATGGCTCATGCTTCTACTTATAAAGAAGAAAATATCGACACTATCTACTTGATTAAGGGACACCTTAAGGATGATGTTCCAACCATTTCTATCGATTATCAGAGTCTTCCCGAGAACAACTTGGATCAAAATGAAAAGGTTACCTTATCTTCTAAAAATAATCCACGTCTTGGATTAACTCAAACTGAATTCAGAAATTACAGCAAGTCTCTTGAGACTCTCATTTCTAAGTTAGATGACTCCCCACTAGATCGAGACTCGTATGAAGTAAGAGTAATCGGAACTGAAGAAAATATGTGGCTTCCAATTCTCCTTGCACAAGAAATTGGTGCGAAGGTTCGTTCAACGACACGAAGTCCTATAGCTATCTCAACTGAGGATAATTACCTCATCAAAAATGCTATTCATCTCCCTAGCGCATATGATAGCCAACGATCAACATACCTTTACAATGTAACTGAGGAAGTTGACCGCTACATCGTCGTCTACGAAGAAATGACAAAGGCTTTTGAAGATTCCATCAAGGAACAATTACAGCCATACTCAAGACAAGAAATTATTTTTATCCAACAATAAAACAAATATAAATAGGAGGAAACGCATGCGTTTTGTTCGCACCAGTTACCCAGCAGAAAGTGTAACTTTCTTACTACAAGATGTTAAAGGAAGAGTCCCCATCTTAGATACTGCAGAACGTGAAAAATTAAACCAGCAAGGTATCCATTATTCTGAAATGCTTCCTTTAGAATACGCACCTACAAAAACTTACATGGACCTTTACTTTAATAGCTTAGACCAACTCTCTTTTGAAACAGCATCTGCCACAGTCGCTCTTGCTGAAAAATTATGGAGTTCAAAAGGACCTGAACTTGTTCTAGTTTCACTTGCCAGAGCAGGAACACCTATCGGCATTCTCGTTCAACGTTATCTCAAAGCTAGATACGGGGTAACGCCACCGCACTACAGTATCTCAATTATACGTGGGAAGGGGATTGACTCAGCAGCTATGCATTATATCGTTGATCGTCATTCTGCTGAAAATATTCAATTTATAGACGGTTGGGTCGGTAAAGGAGCCATTAATACTGTTTTAGATGAAGCCTGTCAAAAACTTCGAGCTCAAAAGAATTTTCAAAAACTTGATAGTGAACTTGCCGTATTGAGTGATCCAGCATCGGTAACAAAGCTTTATGGAACTAGACAAGATTTCCTTATCCCAAGTGCATGTCTTAATGCAACAGTTAGCGGTCTTGTTAGTCGAACAGTTAAATTACCAACTATGACTGAGGACGAATTTCATGGAGCTATTTTTTATGAAGAAAACTTAGCTATTGATCAGTCAAACGCGTTTTTAGAAACCGTTGAAAAGCACTTTAATAATTGCGACCCCAACTATTTCTCTCCTTCCTCAGAAGAGTTAAATGAAGACTTTAAGGGTATAGATGAAGTAAAACGTATCGCGAAAGACTTTAAAATTAAAGATATCAATAAAATCAAGCCTGGTGTTGGTGAAACAACTCGTGTTCTACTTAGACGCGTACCTGATCGGATTCTCATTCGCAAAGATGCTAATCCCAAATATCTCCAACATATTTTACAACTCGCAGAAGAAAAACAAGTTCCTGTTGAATATTATCCACTTGAAAAGTACAATGTTTGTGGCATCATTAAAGAGCTAGCAGATCTATAATCCATCAACAATTATGAAAATCATTATAGTTCGTGTTTTATCTTGACACCGCTTTAATGAATACATAGAATAGTAGTATCTTGAATAAGTTCTATATAAAGATATAGCTTATTTGGGAAAAGACTCATTGTGCCGGAAGGGGGTGACTAAATGAGTCTAAGCCTCCAACAGATTCCATTTGAACTTTGGAGAAGAAAATCGGAAAGAAAGGGCATTCGTCCACAATTTAACCCCGTCTTCACTTCCTACATCGGTGTGGAAAATCAAGGGAAATATAACGATGTCCTTGCAACGATTTATTCAAAAATTCAGGCTGATCCTCACCATACTATCTTTTTTGATGGTGAGATCCTCCTAGATGTAGATTTCGACTTCATTAATGCTATAAAAAATGAACTTGCCAATATGGATGTGACACAACTCTCAAAGCAAGATATCACTCTTTTTGAGAACTCTGATTTGAATCATGTTTTTTTAAATGCTTTTGAATATGTCGTCAATCTTGCCATAAGACAAGAAAATTTTTTAAACGATAGTGTTAAAAACAACTTTATCTGTAAACTATTACTTTATGCTCACTTATATATACAGAACTTAGATTATTCTGAATTAGATTTTCATGCAAACCATAGCTTCTACTATGGTGATATTTCGCGTCATGATATTTATTTTCTAATGCTCCTCTTTATAATGGGGTTTGATGTTATTTATATTAATCCATTGCGAGAGTGCGAGTACTGGAAAGAAATCGACTCAGATAAGCTCTGTAAAAAACATAAGAATTCACAAATATTACCCATTCAAAGTTTTCTTCAACGAGCCTCTGAAGGTCATATCATTGAAGAAAATCGCTCAATTACTTTAGAATTGGAAGAGCAAATTGAAAAAGAGCTATTCTCAAATTCAGGTATCTATCGTCCTTGGCAATTTCGTAATGGTACGACTTCTCCGATTTTTTTCAATGGTACCTTAATCGATCTTGAACAAAACTGGAAAGCCCCAGCAAAACTCAGACAAGGCTTTAAAACACAAGGGAAAACCGTCTATATTCCTACTTTCTTCTTTGAAATTGAAGGTGAATATAAGAATTCAGACGAATATGCAAACCTCATTAAAACCTGTATAGAGCATCCAAATAGTCTATTTCTATCCTCAACAGCTAACTTCAATCTCATTAGTCCAGGTGTTGAAGAATCCGATAAGTTTCAATTGACATTTTGTCAACTAAGCAATGGTAAGTTTGATATAGAAGAAATCATGAAGTTGCCTTTCTATCGTTATTCATCATATAATGATGAAACTGAAAAATTCATCCTTTCAAAGATCAATGAGACTATTGATGACCATCGTTTCTTTAAAAAACCGATTTCTTCCAAAGAAGAAATTTTGGACTTTGCTATGATGATATTAATGTTAGATAAAAAAATCATCAGAACTATTGACAGTTTCGATTTTACCAACGATATTCCCAAACTAGTTATTTTTCTAGAAGAGGAGGAACAAATTTCAAAACGTCAGGCTTATTTAATTGCTTACCTTAATAAAATTGGATTTGATATTGTCATCTTTTCACCAGCTGGTTTATCTAACTTAAATAGTTATATTCAAAGTGATTACTTTAATTCCATCCGTTTAGATAAAATAAACTATGAGCGACGACTATCAGATTTAAAATACAAACAGAGGAAACAGAACTTTTTTAGTAAATTTTTTAGTTAAGGAGACTATCAATGGCTATTAATACCGGAGAATTCGGTGCTACTACGACCGAATCACCTACAAATGAGATGCAGATGACACAACCAGAAGTCTTAACAGACAATGTTGCTTATAAGCAACGTCTGCGAGCTCTTCCAGAGGTTCAAAATCTAACCAATGAAATAGATATCACAAATGTTAATTCCATCCTTGCATTTGGTCAAAAACCTAGCGAGGGAATCTCTCAAACTTCAGATATGCTACTGTCTTCGATGCAACGCGTTAATACTGAAGAAGCCTCTCGTATGCTGACACAACTTACAAAGATTATGGATAAGTTCGACATCAAAGAGCTCGAAAATCCAGAAAACGCATCTATGCTTCAAAAGTTATTTGGCAAGATTAAAAATTCCATTGATAAATTGTTTGCCAAATATGAAGATATGGGAAAAGAAGTTGACAAGATTTATGTGATTTTAAAACAATATGAATCTCAAATTCATCAAACACAAGAAGATCTTGAAAAGCAATATCGTACTAATGTTACATATTATGAAGAACTCGAGAAGTATATCGTAGCTGGAGAGCTCGCTCAAGAAGAAATCGAAGCTTATCAAGCACAAATGATGCAACGAACCGATCTTACTGAACAAGAAAAGCAGACTCAACAACAGAAACTACAAATGATTAAGGATATGCTAAACCAGCGTACTTATGACTTGCAGATTGCTGAAAATGTTGCAATGCAAACTTGTCCCATGATACAGACGATGCAGATGGCCAACTTTAATCTTATGCGTAAGATTAATTCATCATTTATTATCACCTTGCCAATTTTCAAACAATGTTTAGTACAGGCTATTCAACTAAAACGACAAGAAATCCAAGCGAAATCAATCAGTCAATTAGATGAAAAAACGAATGAGCTTCTACTACGTAACGCTCAAAATACAGCAACTCAGTCTGTAAATATTGCTCGAATGGCTGGTGGTAGTGCGGTGCAGATTGAAACCCTACGATCAACCTATGAAACAATCAAAAAAGGTATCGATGAAACCAAACAAATTAGTCAACAAATTGCTGAAAAACGCAAGACTGATTCCGTTGAGTTGGAAAATATGAAGGCGGATATGGCTGAAAAAGGGTTTATTAGCGCGCATTAATTATATGGAGGGAAATTATTATGGATTTCACAAGACTTAATAATGGTTCGCAACCATCACTTAATTTATCAAAAGGTAATGTGCTTGACCTTACTAAACAAGCACCAGCACTCAAGAACTGTGTTCTAGGTGGTGGTTGGGATATGGCCGTTGCTGGACCCACTGCAGACCTTGATTTGGCAGCTTTTCTTATTGAAGATAGTGGACGTGTGACACAAGTTCCACAAGACGTCATCTTCTTTAACAATATGTCTGCTCCTGGAATTCGACTCGAAGGAGATAACCGTACTGGTGAAGGTGACGGTGATGATGAACGTATCCAAATTAATTTAGATACCATCGAACCACGAATCACTCGTATTATCTTCTTCATGACAATTTTTGAAGCCGTTAGCAAAAAGCAAACTTTTGGTATGATCAAAAATGCTTTTGTTCGCTTGCTTGATGCAGATAATAATGATGCTGAAATTTGCCGTTATCAGTTAACCGATAACTATTCTGCAGATACTGCTGTTACAGCCTGTTCCTTAAACCGTGGACCAAACGGTTGGCAATTTGAAGCTATTGGTGAGGGAACAATTGCTGACCTCAATGGACTTTTGTCTCGCTATATGTAATACACTTAGGAAAGGAAACTATTATGGGACTTTTTGATAAACTACTTGGAAATAATTCAAACACACCAACAAACAATGGGCCTGAAGCGCCAGCACCGACTTTTGAGACTCTTTCTCAATCTTCACAAAGTCAAGGACGTGAAGTAAGCCTTGACCTTAATAAGCCAGGTATCCTTAATCTCCAAAAGAACGATTTCTTGAATCTTTCTAAGACACAGTCTACTTTAGAGAATATTCGAGTTTCTGCTGGTTGGGATGTACAAACAAAATTATTTGGTTCAGATTTTGACCTTGACCTTGTAGCTTATCTCTTAGATGATTCAGGTCGTCTAACTCAAAAAGCTACAAATGTTGTCTATTATGGTGATAAATCCTCTCAAGGTATCCACTTGGATCACGATAACCTTACTGGAGCAGGTGATGGTGACGACGAAAATATGTTCGTAAACTTTAATCAAGTCTCATCAGATGTCAAACAAATTGTTGTTGCGGTTGTTATTTACTCTGGTAAAGAACGTAAACAAAACTTTGGTCAAGTACGTAATGCATATGTTCGTTTAGTTGATGAATCACAACGTCCAGAACGTGAATTGGTTCGTTTCAACCTTACAGAAGACGGTGGTAATGCAACTGCAGTTAAATTTGCTGAGTTGAACCGTACTGATAACGGTTGGACATTTAAAGCCGTAGGTGATTATTTCAAAGCATCTATTGGTGAACTCGCAAAAGCATATCAATAATTTAATGTAAAGGAAGAAGAAAAATGGCTATTAATTTTACAAGTTTGGGTGGAGAAGTTTCAACACCAACTGAAGTCACACCTACACAATCTGGAATCTCACTAAATCTCGAAAAAAATACGGTCCTAGACCTTGCCAAAGCTGCACCTAGCCTCAATAATGTTGATTTATGTGCTGGTTGGGATATTGCTGTAAGTGGTGTCGACTTCGATTTAGACATCTCTGTTTTCTTATTAAATGAAGCAGGTAAGATTACTTCTGCTTCTGACGTTGTCTTCTACAATAATCCAGTAGCAAATGGTATTCAATTAAACGGGGATAATCGTACCGGTGCAGGCGAAGGTGATGACGAAACCATCACTCTAAATCTTCAAGCTGTCTCACCAACAGTTAATAAGATTGTCTGTGCTGTAACCATTGACCAAGCAGTCGCACGTCGTCAAACATTTGGTATGGTAAATAACTCATACGTACGACTTGTGAATAAGGATACTGGTTCTGAACTATGTAAATTCCAATTAAAAGATGACTACTCTACTGATACAGCTGTTGTATTTGCCGAATTAGTACGTAATGGTGCTAGCTGGGCATTTCACGCTATTGGTCAAGGAAAACAAGCTGACCTTAATGGAATCGCAGCTCTTTTCAGTTAATAATAGAATTCTTTAGTTATCAAGATACTTATTTTTACTAAAAACACCTCAGAAAGTATTAATTCTCTAAAGAATATTTCTAGAAAGGATACAAACCTTAAATGAAAAAATTTAAAGGCTTGACTTCTGCTGAAGTTCAAGCAAGTAAAAACGCCCATGGCGATAATAGGCTCTCTAGTAAAGAGGCTAACTCGCTCCTCTCAATCTTTATCGAAGCCTTCCAAGATCAATGGATTCTTATCCTCTTGGCTGCCTTAGGATTAAAAATCATCTTCAACTTTGTTGGAATGATTTTCCCTGCTATTGGTGAAGCTAATTGGTACGAAGCTATCTCACTAATTTTCGCCATTTTTATGTCTACTGGATTCTCAGCAGTCTCACAATACCGAAATGAGCAAAAGTTCAACACTCTTCAGGAAGAGGCTTCGAAAACTAATGCAAAAGTTTATCGTGATGGTAAACTTAAAGAGGTTCTCGTTGATGATATTGTAAAAGGTGATCAGATTCTCCTTCAATCAGGAGACAAGATTCCAGTTGATGGTATCATCTTGGAAGGTGAGTTAAAAGTCAACCAAGCTGTCCTTAATGGTGAAAGTGAAGATGCTAAAAAACTTCCTCTTGGTGATCAAAAAGAGCCAGACTCTTCAGACCTCTTTACAGAGCTCAAAGTCTTCCGTGGTACAGTTGTTACTTCGGGTGAAGCTGTTATGGAAGCTACTCAAATTGGTGATAACACCGTTCTTGGAAGCATCAATACTTCTCTTCAAGAAGATAGTAAAGATTCACCATCTAAAGAGAAACTTAACAAGCTTGCTGGTAATATCGGTGTCCTCGGTTATAGTGCAGGTGCTGCATACTCAGTAATCAACCTTGTATTAGGCTTTATTGCCCTTAATAAGGCTAATAACCTCAATGGTGGTTCAATCTTCCTTCTTATCATTGAAACGATTCTCTTTGCAGTTACAATCATCATCATGGCTGTTCCAGAAGGTCTCCCAATGATGTTGGCACTCGTTTCTTCAATGAACTCAGGTCGACTTTTAGCACAAAATATCTTGGTTCGCCATCCTGATACCATTGAAACAGCTGGATACATGAATATCCTCTTCAGTGATAAGACTGGTACCATCACAGAAGGCAAACTATCTGTAGTTGACTTTTTCCTTGCTGATGGAACACTTTATGCGGCTACTGGTGAAACTGAGGCACCTGATTTTGACACAATGTCAGATAGCCTTAAAGCTGAAATGATTAATGGTATCGGTCTTAACAACGATGCCATGGTAGCTGATGGCAGTGCTGTTGGTAGTAACGCCACTGACCGTGCACTTCTTGATTTCCTTATTGGTCGTTCTCAACTTGATTTCGATACGAATACAATTACTGAGAAGCAACAATTCAACTCAGCAACAAAATTCGCAAGTGTAACAACTAAGGACGGAAAAACATACATCAAAGGTGCTCCAGAATTCATCCTAAATGACTGCTACTACTATCTTGATAAAGATGGTAATAAACAAAACTTTACAGATGATATTAAAGCTCGTTTCCAAGAATTGTCATTGGAACAAGCTAACCGTTCAATGCGTTTGCTTGCTATCCTCAATACAGATGGTAATGATAAAGTCTTGATTGGTATCGTATGTATCCGTGATAACGTTCGTTCTTCAATTAAACAAACTGTTGAAACAATGAACCGTGCGGGTGTTCAAGTAGTTATGGTAACTGGTGACCGTAAAGAAACCGCTGTTGCTATCGCTAAAGAAGCCGGTATCGTTACTGGAGAAAATGACCTTGTCCTTACTCACGATGAACTCTCTGCCCTCTCAGATCAAGAACTTAAACAACAATTGCCTCACTTAAAAGTAGTAAGTCGTGCCCTTCCAATGGATAAAAAACGTCTTATTGAGGCAGCTCAAGACCTTGATATGGTCGCTGGTATGACAGGTGATGGGGTCAATGACTCACCTGCCCTTAAATCAGCTGATGTCGGTTTCTCAATGGGTGATGGTACAGAAGTTGCACGTGAAGCTTCAGATATCGTTATCTTGAATAACTCATTGACTTCGATTGAAAAAGCCGTCCTCTATGGACGTACTATGAGTAAGTCAGTAAGTAAATTCATTATCTTCCAGTTAACCGTAAACGTGACGACTATTGCCATGTCACTTCTCTCACCACTTTTGGGCCTCAAAGAGCCATTTACAATTATCCAAATTCTCTGGATTAACCTTATCATGGACACACTTGCTGCCCTTGCATTTGGTGAAGAGCCTACGCTAGACCGTTATATGAATGAAAAACCAGTTCCTAAGAAGGCAAACATTCTTACTGGATATATGAAATCTGCTATTGGTGTAGCTAGCGTCTTCATTACTCTTGTATGTTTAGCCATTCTTAAAAATGTTGGTGGTATCCAAGACTTTATCACAAATGGAACTGGCAACTTTGAAATGGTAACAACATTCACATTTACAGTATTTATCTATGCTGTCATCTTCAACTCACTTAACACACGTAGTAATGGATTCAATATTTTTGAACATATCGGCGAAAACAAGAAATTCTCAATTGTAATGATTTCTATTGCTGTCGTTCAAACCTTGATTATTCAATTCGGTGGTAAAGTATTTAGTACCGTTCCAATGGATGTTGAACACTATATCGTTGCTCTTCTTATCGCAGTTTTGATTATCCCTGCAGATTTTATCCGTAAGGCTCTTACAAAGAATAAGTAACTAGTTGACTAAAGACTAAGTAACTTATAAAATAATACAGAGGATTAGGTTTTATTCCTAATCCTCTTTTTAAAAATAGGAAGGTGTCTTATGATTTTTGCAACCGACTTAGATCGCACAATTATTCATTCATCAAAATTCGTCGATAATGCTAGTCAAGTTAAATGCGTTGAAATACTAGATGATAAAGAAATTTCATATATGTCGCATTTAAGTATAGAACTGATTAATAAAATAAAAAATAATCCAAGTATTCAACTCATCCCAATAACAACACGTTCTTACGCGCAATTTAAGCGTGTACAGCCAGTTCAAAATCTTCCTTATGCTGTTGTCGCAAATGGAGGTATTATTCTCCATAACGGAGAGCCTCTACCAGAATGGGAGAAACACGTTGACTCAATATGTCGCCGTTTAGAGGATCAATATACAAACATACTTAAACTTTTAAATCAGTATAAGACACACTTAACAAAAGAACCTGTTCTTATTGATGATATCTTCTTTTTTACAAAAATTTCTGACGATAAAACTATCATCAATTACATCGATGAAGCTATGACTAGAGAACTAGATGGAACTGAGTGGACACATACCATCCAAGGACTCAAACTCTATATTATCCCTAAAAAGATATCAAAAGGGAATGCTCTACTCTTTCTAAAAGAAAAATTAGAAGAGGACTTTGTGATAACTGCAGGTGATGGTAAAATGGATCAAACCTTTTTACCTCTTGGCAATGTAAGATGTATTCCTAATCAAAGTGAAATTTATCATCTGTTAGATGATAAAGAAAAATATACCATCGTCCCAGAAGGTTTAGCTAGCGCAGAAAAAATTCTTCAGCTTGTTCTAGATTATTCTGTGTAAGAGGAGTTACAATGAAGTACAAATTGAACAACCTTGAATATAAAAAGTCCCCTCAAGATTTTTCAAAAAACACTCAAAAAGAATTACTACAGTATGCTGTTGGGCCACTTTTATATATTCCTGCTACACACGAAAAACTTCTATATTCCATACTTAAAACAACAGAAGCCTCAATCTGTATTGATCTAGAAGATGCCATTGGTGATAATACTGTGCAACAGGCTGAGTTAAATATTTTATCTTGTTTGCAACAATTAAAAGCTATGCTTGCATCTGGTGAAATCACTGTACAAGAATTACCATTAATTTTTATTCGTATAAGATCTTCACAACAGCTTAAAGATTTTGGAACAAAGTTAGGTAAACAGTTACTAAATTTAGTAACTGGCTTTAATCTCCCTAAATTTGATACAAGTTGTGCTCAAGATTACCTTACTGCATTTCATGAAGTTCAACACCTAAGCCAAGAGAATCTTTATTTCATGCCTATTTTTGAAACTGAAGCCATAATGAATAAAAAAGGCAGAATTGAAGAATTAGAAGCACTTTACCAGACACTAAAGCCTGTTCAACATTACATTCTTAATATAAGGGTTGGTGCAACAGATTTTTCAAATCTTTTCGGTATTCGCCGCACCATTAGTCAAACGATTCATATGGTTCAAGTTATTGAGGACTGTTTAGGGGATATTATTAATATCTTTGGTAAAGATTATGTCTGTTCCGCACCTGTCTGGGAATATTTTGGTTCTAACGACTCAGATTTTAAGGAAACTCCAGCATGGTTAACAGGCTTAAAAAATGAAATTGTGTTGGATCAACTTAATGGGTTTATTGGAAAAACATGTATACATCCTTCGCAACTTCAGGCTGTTCTTGAAAGTCTAGTTATTAGCGAAGAAAATTACGAGGATGCTCTCAAAATACTTGGTATGGATGAAACCCTTGTTGGTGTTACCAAAGGTCATATGGGAAATAAAATGAATGAAGTAAAAACTCATATCAAATGGGCCAAAAAAATGATTAATCTAGCAACCATTTATGGAGTACGAAAATCTAATTGATAATTAGTGAGTATAATTCAAATACTCCTTCTCTAATTACATAAAGTCACTAGTGTTTAACTAGTGACTTTTTTAATAGAAGCAACAATAAAAGGCTTATTTGTTCTGACCCCAAAAAGTTAGACAAATAATTTAAGCAAAGGATTTAGTTCTGTATTGTACAGGACTGAGTCCTTTTAGTTTTACCTTAATGCGTTTGTTGTTGTAATAATTAATATAGTCTACAATAGCTTGTTCCAAATGCTCAATTGACTTGAACGTCTTCTCATAACCATAAAACATCTCAGACTTAAGAATGCCAAAGAAGGATTCCATCATGCCGTTGTCTGGACT
>NZ_JACLQV010000013.1:0-34253 GCF_016648915.1 Streptococcus sp. 3.1
TGGGACTTTTTGTGTACACTTAAAAAGCTCTATAATCTCTACAGTGGTTTTACCCACTACAGAAATTATAGAGCCATTTAATAAGAATTTTTAGAATTCTTGTTAATCCCTATTTTTATGTTAAAAAGTATGGTAAAATAGGGAAGTTAATCATGTGTTTTTTAATTCAGGGGGATTTATTATGTTGAAAGACGAATGGTTAGAGTACTTTGAGGCTGTGAATGGCCGAAAACCAAGACCAATCGACTTTAAAGAAGCCTTGGAACGAGGAGAGTTTGTTCTTTCTGAAGGTGCAGAGGCTCACCAAGTAGCTGATCAAGGAGAATCATCAGCTGACCAACAGTTTGAAGAAGGAACCGCAACTGCCAGAGCACTAGCCCAGTCTCAGAAAGAGCGTGACAACGCGCAAGAGGCTATGGCAAATGCGGCCCAAGAAAAGAGGAAGGCCCTATCTCAAGAGACTGTTGGTCAAGTAAGAACCATTCAGTCGGGCCGTCAGGCTGAGGATATTCAAAAAGAAGAGGAACAACGCAAACGCGTCGCAGAGGCTAAGGAGCGTTTGGCAAGTTATGCGCCAACCCGTCCAGATGCAGGAAATCATTCTGTTAATACCTCGAATGAACCTAATCAATCTATTCCAGTTTTCAGTAACCAAGCACAGCATCTTGGATTGTCTGAGGATTTGACAAAACTTGATCAAAAGGAAGAAAAAGCAGCTAAGAAGCTTGCTCGTCAAGCTGCTCGTGATAAGAAAAAGGCTGAAAAATTAGCTGCTAAAGCTAAATCTAAGGAAGAACAGACAGTTGCCAAACTAGAAAAGAGATTGGAAAGTCAGGTTCGTCTTCTAGAAACGATTCAAAACGCTAATCAAAAATCGCAAAAGGCCAAAAATTGGGGCAAAGGAGCCTTGATTTCTAGTCTTGTTGCTGTTGTTTTGATGTTGCTCGTCGGTGGTGTATATGGTTTTTGGCGTAATGCTTCGGGGAACATTGAGGGGACTTGGGAATTAAAATCGTCTAAGGTCTTGGACGAAAATTCTGGAAAGTTAACCAATGCTCTGAAAGAACATGAAGATAAAGATGAAATTTACGTCTCTTTCCTTAAAGTTGATCAGTCTAATAATTTACAAACACATTCTTACTTCTATAAAAAAGGTGAGGAGGATCAGCCTACTTTTACAGCTTCAGATTATTTGAAGGAATATCAAGTTGTTGATCAGTGGAATAAATCGATCACCTATACTAAAGAAGTTTCAGAATTTAAACGTGAGTTGACTAAAGTTGTCTCGCAACTTTATCCTAATGCAGATAAGAATCTAGTAGATTACTATATTTCGGATAACGTAGATAACTACCGACTCTACCGTAAAGGGAAACGCACCAAGTCTTATACTGTAAATAAAGATACCTTGGTTGTTTCTACCTACAACGAGGATGGCAAGTTGACCAGTCGTGATACTTACGAGAAAGTGTCGAAGGCAGCTGCTAAGGGTTTAGAAGCTGAATATGCTGAAGCAAAGGTAGCTTATGAAAAAAATCATAAGACTACAGCTAAGAAATAGTCGAAAAGGAAGTTAGAGTTTGACTCTAACTTTTTTTGTAGAAATTTTAAGTCTGTCAAGTTTTTTTCTTGACACATAAAAATGATATGGTATACTAGTTAAGGTCGAGGGGCGATAAGTGCCCCCACCATAATAAAAAACTAAAGAAAAGAGATATTAAAAATGGCAGTAAAAATCCGTTTGACTCGTATGGGTTCTAAGAAAAAACCTTTCTACCGTATTAACGTTGCAGATTCACGTGCTCCACGTGATGGACGTTTCATCGAAACAGTTGGTACTTACAACCCACTCGTTGAAGAAAACCAAGTAACACTTAAAGAAGAACGTGTTCTTGAGTGGTTGTCTAAAGGTGCACAACCTTCAGATACAGTTCGTAACATCCTTTCAAAAGAAGGCGTTATGAAGAAATTCCACGAATCAAAATTCTCAAAATAATTTTTTAGCCTATGGATACCATTGAAAATCTTATTATCGCTATCGTTAAACCTTTAATTGCTTCACCAGATCAGTTGACCATCAAAATTATTGACGGTCCTGAGTTTTTGGAGTACCATCTTGATCTTGCCCCAGCCGATATTGGGCGTGTTATCGGGAAAAAAGGACGTACTATTACGGCGATAAGAGCGATTGTCTATTCGGTACCTACTCAAGGTAAAAAAGTTCGTCTTGTTATTGACGAAAAAGAGAAAGCTTAAGAGGTGACCCTAGGGTTGCCTTTTTTGCATATTTTGGTTATACCTAGAAGTCTTTGGTATAATAAGAGCGTCAAAGCATTAAGCTCAAGGAAAAACTAGAAATCTAGTTTAGAGGTCAGCTTAATGACTAAGTTGAAGCATTAGCCTAAAAAAGGAGTAATTATGACTTATCAGGAAGCGTTGGATTGGATTCATGGACAATTAAAATTTGGCATCAAGCCTGGCTTGGAGCGTATGGCTTGGATGCTTAAAGAGTTGGGAAATCCACAAGATAATCTCAAGGCTGTGCATATCGTGGGAACAAACGGCAAAGGGTCTACAGTCAATGCCCTACAAACCATTTTTACCCAGGCGGGTTATGAGGTTGGAACCTTTACCTCACCCTATATTATTGACTTCAAGGAACGAATCTCTCTTAACGGTCAGATGATTTCAGAAGAGGACTTACTTGACCTGGTTAATCGTGTGAAGCCTGTGGTTGAACGTCTACCAAAAGAGACAGAGCATGAAAATGCGACAGAGTTTGAAATTATCACAGTCTTGATGTTCCTCTATTTTGGTCAGATCCATCCTGTGGATATCGCATTCATTGAAGCGGGAATGGGTGGTCTTCATGATTCGACTAATCTCTTTAAGCCCTTGGCAGTCCTGTGTCCATCGATTGGTTTAGATCATCAGGCTATTTTGGGAAATACCCATGCTGAAATTGCAGCAGAAAAAGCTGGTGTTTTGAAGAATGGGGCTCCCTTTATTTATGCGACTGACCGTACTGATGTTCGAGATGTTTTCGAGAAGAAGGCGCGTGAAGAAGGTTCTAAGACCTATGAGCTGGGGAGAGATTTCACAGCTGAAGGGTCAAGCCATTCCTTTGATTTTACCTATGGAGAGCAAAGGTTAGATGATATAGCCTTGGCTATGGCCGGTCAACACCAAGTGGCAAATGCTAGCTTGGCTATCATGGCTTCTTTATTGCTTCAAAAAGATTATCCTAAAGTAACTCTTGAACTCATAAAGAATGCCCTGGCTCATGCCCATTGGCGAGGTCGAACAGAATTTTTAAGACCTAATCTCATGATTGATGGTGCTCATAATAATGAGAGTGTTAAAGTTTTGATTGACTTGTTGCAATCAGAGTATGCCAATAAGGAGATTGAACTTCTCTTTGCAGCGATTGATACCAAGCCTATTGACGGAATGCTTGCCCAACTAAAATCGGTTGGTGACTTGACTGTAACGAGTTTTGACTATCCAAACAGTGTTAAATTAGATAAATACCCAGAGGCCTATAAGCAGGTACCAGACTTCAAAACATGGATTAAAGAACATATGACGACTGACAATAAGAAACTTTATGTGGTAACGGGATCTCTATACTTCATTTCTCAGGTCAGAAAATGGGTTTTAGAGCAGGCAAGTGATGGTTAAGACTTGAAAGATGACATTTAGGGGCGTATAATAGCCCTCGTATGTTTTAAAAGTAAGGAGATCACAATGTTTCAACGTCTGAAAAACATTTTAATCGGTGAACCTTTAACTCATGATGATAGTGGTGATGGACACTTATTGTCCAAGATTCAGGCCTTGGCCATGTTGTCGAGTGATGCACTTTCATCTATCGCCTATGGTCCAGAGCAGGTCGTCTTGGTTCTGACAGCTGTATCTAGTGCGGCTATTTGGTGGTCAATCCCTATTGGACTTTTGGTTCTCGTCCTTTTGGCCAGTCTTACCATTTCTTATAGACAGGTTATCAAAGCCTATCCTCAAGGTGGTGGCGCCTATGTGGTAACGACGGAAAATCTGTCTCCTAAGTTTGGCTTGATAGCTGGTGGTAGTCTTTTGGTCGATTACATGTTGACGGTTGCTGTTTCAGTGGCCTCAGGTGCAGATGCCATTACTTCAGCCCTTCCCTTCCTGCATCCTTTCAATCTTGAAATATCAATGATTTTGGTGCTTGTTTTGATGGTTATGAACCTTAGGGGAATGCGTGAATCGGCAAAATCTTTGATGATACCCGTTTATCTCTTCATTGTTTCGACGCTATTCTTGTTGGGATTTGGTTTCTTTCAAATTTTAACGGGTCATATGCCATACGCAGCCACAGCACATTTAGGACAACCAATTACAGGTGTGTCATTGATTCTTATTTTAAGGGCCTTTACTTCAGGTTCTGCCTCATTGACAGGGGTAGAAGCTATCTCTAATGCGGTGCCTTTCTTTAAGAAACCTAAGGCCAAAAATGCAGCTTCAACCCTCTTTATCATGTCTAGCATTTTGGGGGCTATGTTTGCGGGAATTACCTTCCTCAACTGGTGGACAGGTATTACACCTCATGCAGGAGTAACCATCTTGTCACAAATGGCTAGAGAAATTCTCGGTCAGTCATGGATTGGTAGTATTCTATTTTACGTTTTCCAATTCTCTACTGCCATGATTCTTGCAGTAGCGGCTAACACAGGTTTTTCAGCCTTTCCGATGTTGTCCTTTAATATGGCGAAAAATAAATACATGCCTCACATGTACCTTGAAAAAGGGGCACGTATGGGATACTCTAATGGGATCTTGACACTTGCAATTGGTGCCATTACCCTTTTGTTTATTTTCCGAGGAAATACGGAACGGTTGATTCCACTTTATACCATCGGTGTATTTATTCCATTTGCTCTTTCTCAAACGGGGATGGTTATCCATTGGATTCGTGAATATGGTAAGGGATTCTGGAAACACTCTTTAGCTAATATCTTGGGTGCCCTCATTTGTTATGCTATTGTTCTCATTCTCTTCCTTTTCCGTTTAGGAGATATCTGGCCATTCTTCCCAATTATTGCAATCTTGATGTGGATGTTCCTTAAGATTAAAAAACACTATAATGGTGTTGCTCAACAGTTGCGTATTGATGGAGCGGTAGAAGAACACCATTATCAAGGAAATATTGTTCTTATCCTCGTTGGGAATGTTACCAAGGCTAATATCGGAGCTATTTCCTATGCACGTTCTATTGGTGACAAGGTTATCGCCATGCATGTATCTACTAAGGATACTGAGAACAAGGACAAGGAAACTGAACAAGAGTTTAAAAAATATTTCCCTGAAATTGAGATGGTTCATATCCAATCACCGTACAGCTCAATCACTCAGTCAACCATTCAGTATGTGGACGAGGTCGCCACTCAAGCTGAGAAGGATAATGCGACTCTGACAGTCATGATTCCTCAGTTTGTGCCTAAAAAATCATGGCAAACCATGCTTCATAACCAGATGAGTTTGCGATTGAAATATTACCTCAAATGGCGTGAGAATATTGTCGTTTCATCCTATTCTTACCACTTGAAAGACTAAAAAATATAAGCGAAGATAACCTCTATATGAAAGGTAGTCTTCGCTTTTTTTGAGGTTTAGGTAGCTAGGAAATCTCATTTTTTGCAAGAAAAATCCAGCAAAATAAGGTATAATAGATAGTATTATAACGTTGCAAGAGGAAATTATGGCAAATCAAGAAAAAGTAGAACAAGCAGTCTATCAACTATTGGAAGCTCTAGGTGAAAATCCTGAGCGTGAGGGACTTTTGGACACACCAAAACGTGTGGCTAAGATGTATGCTGAGATGTTTTCAGGTCTAAATGAAGACCCTAAGGATCAATTTACAGCTGTCTTTTCAGAAGTCCATGATGAAGTTGTCCTTGTCAAGGATATTCCTTTTTACTCTATGTGTGAGCACCATTTGGTTCCATTTTATGGTAAGGCCCATGTGGCTTATTTGCCAAGTGGAGACAAGGTGACAGGACTTTCCAAATTAGCGCGTGCGGTTGAAGTAGCTGCTCGTCGTCCACAGTTGCAAGAACGTCTTACGGATCAAGTTGCTACAGCACTTGAAGAAGCTCTGAATCCTCGAGGAGTTTTTGTCATGGTTGAAGCAGAGCACATGTGCATGACCATGCGAGGCATTAAGAAACCAGGAAGTAAGACAATCACAACTGTCGCTAAGGGCCTTTATAAAGAAGACCGTGAAGAACGCAAGGAAATTCTTTCATTGATGCGTGATTTTTAGGAGTTAAGATGTTTATAGGCAAACATGAGATTGCAGGTAAGGCCTGTATTATGGGAATCTTGAATGTCACCCCTGATTCTTTCTCAGATGGTGGCGATTTTGACACTGTAGAGGATGCGTTGGATCAAGTTGAGCGTATGATTGCCCAAGGAGCTAGCATTATCGATGTGGGTGGTGAATCCACAAGGCCTGGAGCAGAATTTGTCACTGAGGAAGAAGAGATTGCTCGTATCGTTCCAGTTATTCAGGCTATCAAGGCAAAATATGATGTGCTTATCAGTATTGATACCTATAAGACAGCCACTGCTAGAGCTGCTCTTGAAGCAGGTGCAGATATTCTAAATGACGTCTGGGCTGGACTTTATGATGGTCAGATGTTAGCTTTAGCAGCTGAAAAGAATGTGCCGATTATCCTTATGCATAATCAAAAAGAAGAAGTATACAATGATGTCACAGAAGATGTCTGTACATTCCTCAGTCAACGTGCTCAGGCCGCCTTGGAAGCAGGTGTGGCCAAGGACAATATCTGGATTGATCCAGGCTTTGGATTTGCTAAAAATGTCCAACACAATATTGATCTGCTAAAAGGCTTGGACAAGGTCGTTTCCTTGGGCTATCCTGTTCTTTTTGGAATTTCTCGTAAGCGAGTTGTGGACTACCTACTAGGTGGGAATACTCAAGCTAAGGATCGCGACCAGGGGACAGCTGCCTTATCTGGCTATGCAGTTACCAAAGGATGTCAGATTGTTCGTGTGCATAATGTTGATGTCAATCGTGATATTGTTAAGACCATTTCAGGGATTTTATGATACTAAAAAAAGCTCGATTGAGCTTTTTTTTCTTAGTCTTGAATTGTCCAAACGCTGACAGATTTTTCAGAAACTGGGAAGTCTCCCCATCCGTCTTCGTCAATGGTTACAGTATCAGAGCAGTTTCCAAGAATGTCATAGAAGGTTTGGCCGGCCCAATCACTACCAATTTCCATAGACTTGCTGTTAGCAGCATCATTAGAGATTGTTACAGCTAATGGAGTGCCATCTTCGTTGCCAGAGCGTGTCCATCCAATACAGTTTGGATCATCAAAGTAGTCTGTTTGCTCTCCGTAAGCTAGGTCTTTACGAGCGTAGAGCAAGGTATCTAGAATCTCTTGGAAATTTTCTTGGGCAAATTCACCTTCAATGCCATAGTAGTCACCATAAAATAGGCAAGGAAGACCGTCTTCACGGAGAAGAATGAGAGCATAAGCAGCTGGTTTAAACCATTCTTCAACAGTAGATTCTAGAGCTTGTCCGCGTTGAGTGTCGTGGTTGTCTACGAAGGTCACGGCATGTTCAGGATGATTTTTGACCAAGGAATGCTCGAAAATTGTTGTTAAATCATAATCAGCTCCCGCTGTGCTAGCGTTGTGTAGATTGTTGTGGAGGGAAACATCGACGAGGTCAAAACGTTTTTCAATCTTTTCAAGATAGGTATTGTTATCCTCCTCGTTACCATTCCAAAATTCACCAAAGACATAGAAATCCTGACCTTGTTTTTCTTTGACATCGCGAATAAAATTACGCATAAAGAAAGAATCAATGTGCTTAACGGCATCCATTCGGAACCCTTGAACGCCTGTTGTTTCAACGAACCAGTCTGCCCATTCGTAAATATTTTCAATAACTTCAGGGTGTTTATAGTCTAGGTTGGCATACATAAGGTAGTCGAAGTTACCATTTTCGTTGTCAACCAAGTCGTTGTCTGCCCAGCCTTTGTTGTCACCTTGGATAAGATAGATACCACTTTTATTACGTTTGGCATCGAAGTCGGTTCCGTTAAAGTGGTACCAGTGCCATTCAAAATCGTTGTAGGCTTTATTACGTCCGTCAAAGGTGAAATGTGTCCAGCCTTCGATTTCAAATGGTTCGCTGATCTCTTGGGTACGGTCTTCTGGGTCAACTTCGACCACTTCGAAGGTCTCAAGTTTATCTGCTGCCGCCTTGTGATTAAGCACAACGTCGGCCATAGGTACAATACCAACTTCTTTGAGTTGGTTGATAGCATTGAGATATTCTTCTTTGAGGCCGTATTTGGTGCGGACTGTTCCTTTTTGGTCGAATTCTCCAAGGTCAAAGAGGTCATAGACCCCGTAACCAACATCATCTTTGTTTGTAGCTTTAAAAGCGGGTGGCATCCAAACGTGGCTGATGCCTAGGTCTGCTAAATGTTGGGCATCTTCAGCCAAATTGTTCCAGTGTTGACCGTCACTTGGGAGATACCATTCAAAATATTGCATTGCGGTTTGATTTGTCATAGTTTTTTTCCTTATTAGTTGAGATAGTCTTGCTTATAATTCAGGAGTCTCTTTTTAGCTCCTGTGCCTATATTTTACCAAATCAGAAGATTTATGCAATCGATTGCATAAAATGTAAATGCACTAACTTCAGATCTGTCTAAAATATCATACTAATTAGAGACCAACTTTTCAACTGTTTTGTGCTAGAATAAAGAAGAGTCTAGTGTCTTAAGGAGAAACTATGGATAAAATTATTTTAAATGGTTGCCGTTTTTATGGTTATCACGGGGCTTTTGCTGAGGAGCAGACCCTAGGGCAAATTTTTGTGGTTGATTTGGAATTGACTGTTGATCTAACTAAGGCTTCACAGAGTGACAATCTAGATGATACGGTTCACTATGGTTTGGTTTTCGAAGCCGTGCAAAAACAAGTGGAAGATAAAAAGTACATTTTGATTGAGCGTTTGGCGGGTGCGATTTGTGAGGATTTATTTGAACAATTTGCACCTATTCAATCTATTAAAGTTCGAATTACCAAGGAAAATCCACCAATTAATGGGCATTATAAGAGTGTTGGTATTGAATTGGAGCGTAGCCGATGACAAGAGTTTATTTGAGTTTGGGATCTAATATGGGTAATCGTCAGGACTATCTCCAAAAAGCTGTGGAGGCCTTGAATGACTTACCTGAGACAGAGGTTAAAGCAGTATCTTCCTATTATGAAACGGCTGCTTGGGGACTGACAGAACAGGCTGATTTTTTGAACCTTGCCTTGGTCTTAGAGACTCAGTTGCCGGCTGAAACCTTATTAAGTTATTGCCAGAAAATTGAAAAAAATCTTGACCGCGTTCGTCATGAGCATTGGGGGCCTCGGACAGTAGATATTGATATTCTTCTATATGGGCAGGAAATCTGGGAGACTGAGCACCTTAAAGTGCCCCATCCTTATATGAGTCAGAGAGCTTTTGTTTTGGTTCCCTTGATAGAAATAGCAGATGATTTGGTTGACCCTAAAACTGGCCAAGCCTACAAAAAATATTTGAGTCAATTAAACACTAGTGATGTCCGTAAATTGGAAGTTATGGACTAGCTTTGCGTGAAATTCCTTGTCGTCAAGATGGGGATTTTTTGCTATAATTAATCTTGGCTTTTTGCCGTATTTTTCTTTTTATTTTTAGGGAAAAATACTAACTCATTTTTAGGTAGTGATAGTAATATGGGGAAGTCTATCACGATACCTACAAAGAAATAAATGTATAGAAAAAGTATGGAAAATAACATGTTAGATGAACTTAAAGAAGATTTAGTGGGGATTGATATTCGTTTCGACGAACCCTTAAAACGTTATACATATACCAAGGTTGGTGGTCCAGCGGATTATTTGGCCTTTCCACGTAACCGCTATGAACTCTCTCGTATTGTCAAATTTGCTAATAAGCATGACATTCCTTGGATGGTGCTCGGTAATGCCAGTAATTTGATTGTCCGTGACGGTGGTATCAGAGGTTTTGTGATTATGTTTGACAGACTTAATGGTATTGCTGTTAATGGTTATCAGATTGAAGCTGAAGCGGGGGCTAATTTGATTGCGACAACCAAGGTGGCTCGTTTCCAAAGTTTGACTGGTTTTGAATTTGCAGCGGGGATTCCAGGTAGTGTTGGTGGTGCCGTCTTTATGAATGCGGGTGCCTATGGTGGCGAAATTGCCCATATCTTGGTTTCTGCTCAGGTTCTTACAAAAGACGGTGATATTCGTACGATTGACGCAAGAGATATGCGCTTTGGTTATCGTCGTTCAGTGCTCCAAGAAACAGGAGAGGTGGTTATTTCAGCTAAATTTAACCTCAAACCAGGAGACTACGAGCAAATCAAGAATGAGATGAACCGTCTTAATCACTTGCGAGAGCTTAAACAACCTCTTGAATACCCTTCATGTGGTTCGGTCTTTAAACGCCCACCAGGTCACTTTGCAGGTCAGCTAATTATGGAAGCTAACCTCAAGGGACATCGTATCGGCGGTGTCGAGGTGTCAACTAAGCATGCTGGTTTCATGGTCAATGTTGATCACGGAACAGCTAAAGATTATGAAGACCTTATTGCAGATGTTATCGCCAAAGTTAAGGAAAATTCAGGTGTTACACTAGAGCCTGAAGTACGTATCATTGGCGATAAATTAAACTAATAAAACCCTATCCCTATATTTGCTATCCATGGAGGATTTATGACAATTGACTAATCCGATTATTGCCTTTCGAAACGTCTCAAAAGTGTTTGAAGACAGTGGCACACAAGTTTTAAAAGACATCAACTTTGAACTAGAAGAAGGTAAGTTCTATACCCTACTTGGGGCTTCTGGTTCTGGTAAATCAACAATTTTGAACATCATTGCAGGTCTCCTAGATGCGACCAGTGGTGACGTCCTTTTGGATGGAAAGCGTATCAATGATATTCCTATCAATAAAAGGGATGTCCACACCGTTTTCCAATCCTATGCCCTCTTTCCACATATGAATGTCTTTGACAATGTGGCTTTTGCCCTTAAATTGAAAAAGGTGCCTAAAAAGGAAATCGAAGAGCGTGTAGAAGAAGCCTTAAAGATGGTTCAACTCAATGGTTATCAAAAACGCTCAATTCAAAAATTATCAGGTGGTCAACGTCAACGTGTGGCCATTGCCCGAGCAATTATTAACCAGCCACGTGTGGTCCTTTTGGATGAGCCCTTGTCAGCACTGGATTTGAAACTACGTACTGAAATGCAATACGAGTTGCGCGAATTGCAGCAACGTCTAGGGATTACCTTTGTCTTTGTTACCCACGACCAAGAAGAAGCCTTGGCCATGTCGGATTGGATTTTTGTTATGAACGATGGTGAAATTGTTCAATCAGGAACTCCGGTTGATATCTATGACGAACCTATCAATCACTTTGTTGCAACCTTTATTGGAGAATCTAACATCCTTCCAGGTGTTATGATTGAGGACTATTTGGTTGAGTTCAATGGGAAACGTTTTGAATCTGTCGATGGAGGAATGCGTCCTAACGAACCTGTCGAAGTGGTTATTCGTCCTGAAGATTTGCAGATTACACTTCCTGAGGAAGGTAAATTGCAAGTTCGCGTGGAAACTCAGCTCTTCCGTGGGGTCCACTATGAAATCATTGCCTATGACAATCTTGGCAATGAATGGATGATCCATTCAACCCGTAAGGCGATTGAGGGTGAGATTATCGGTCTTGATTTTACGCCTGAGGATATTCATATCATGCGTCTTAATGAGACAGAAGAAGAGTTCGATGCACGTATTGAAGAATATGTGGAAGTGGAAGAACATGAAGATGGCTTGATTAATGCCATTGAGGAGGAGCGCTATGAAGAAAACAGCTAGCCTCTTCTCGGTACCTTACCTCCTTTGGCTCCTACTCTTCGTGGTTGCTCCAGTGCTCATGCTACTCTATCAGTCTTTCTTTGATATCAGTGGCAACTTTACATTGGATAATTATGGCACCTTTTTTTCCAGTTGGACTTACTTAAGGATGAGTTTTAACTCGGTTCTTTATGCAGCCATCATTACTCTGGTAACTCTCCTTATCTCTTATCCGACAGCATATCTCTTAACCAGACTGAAGCATAAGCAACTTTGGTTAATGTTGGTCATTTTGCCAACCTGGGTCAATCTCCTTCTGAAAGCCTATGCTTTTATGGGGATTTTTGGTCAACAAGGTGGTATCAATGCTTTTCTTGGTTTCTTTGGGATTGCCCCCATGCAAATCCTCTTTACGGATTTCTCCTTTATCTTCGTAGCTAGCTACATTGAAATTCCCTTTATGATTCTACCGATTTTCAATGCACTGGATGATTTGGATGAAAATATTGTGAATGCAAGTAAAGATTTGGGAGCCAATGATTGGCAGACCTTTACCAAGGTTATTTTTCCCTTATCGCTTAATGGGGTACGCTCTGGTGTCCAGTCGGTCTTCATTCCTAGTCTCAGCCTCTTTATGCTGACACGCTTGATTGGTGGTAACCGAGTTATCACCCTAGGGACAGCTATCGAACAGCACTTCCTCACGACACAAAACTGGGGAATGGGGGCAACCATTGGTGTTGTTCTTATTGTTGCTATGATTGCGACAATGTGGTTAACAAAGGAGAGACGTCAATGAAAAAATTTGCAAATCTCTATTTAGCTCTTGTCTTTGTTATCCTTTACCTGCCAATCTTTTATTTAATCGCCTATTCTTTCAATAGTGGTGGCGATATGAATAGTTTCACAGGTTTTACTCTAGATAACTACCAGAGCATGTTTTCAGATAGCCGTCTTATGTTAATTCTGGCTCAAACCTTCTTTTTAGCTTTCCTTAGCGCTCTTCTAGCAACGATTATTGGTACCTTTGGGTCTATCTTTATCTATGAGAGTAAGCAGAAGCAACAGACTGGGATTTTATCCCTAAATAACGTGCTCATGGTTGCACCGGACGTCATGATTGGTGCAAGTTTCTTGATTCTCTTCACCTTGATTGGTTTCCAACTAGGTTTTGTATCTGTCTTATTGAGTCACATTGCCTTTTCAATCCCAATCGTGGTTCTCATGGTGTTGCCACGTCTCAAGGAAATGAATCGAGATATGGTGAATGCCGCTTATGACCTAGGTGCCACTCAATGGCAGATGTTACGTGAGGTTATGTTGCCATACTTGACACCTGGTATTATTGCTGGTTATTTCATGGCCTTTACCTATTCATTGGATGACTTTGCAGTAACCTTCTTTGTAACGGGGAATGGTTTTTCAACACTTGCTGTGGAAATTTACTCACGTGCACGTAAAGGGATTTCTCTGGAAATCAATGCCTTGTCAACCGTTGTTTTCCTATTCTCTATTCTTTTAGTGATAGGTTATTATGCGATTACCAAGGAGAAGGAGGAGCAGGATGCGTAGACTCTATCAATTTCTGGCAGGTATCTTAGCCATTATCTTCTTCCTTTGGGGCATCTCTGCCTACATGCAGAGTCGTACAGGAAATGTGTCGGACAAATTAGTTATCTATAACTGGGGTGATTATATTGACCCAGACCTCCTGACCAAGTTTACAAAAGAAACGGGCATCAAGGTTCAGTACGAAACCTTTGATTCCAATGAAGCTATGTATACCAAGATTAAGCAGGGCGGAACAACCTACGATATCGCTGTACCGTCAGACTATACCATTGATAAAATGGTTAAGGAAGACCTTTTGGTGAAGTTGGATAAATCTAAAATCAAAGGTTTTGACCAGATTGGATCAAGCTTTAAAGGACTTAGTTTTGACCCTCTCAATGACTATTCCATCCCTTATTTCTGGGGAACTGTCGGTATTGTTTATAATACAAAATTGGTGAAAAAAGCACCACAGCACTGGGATGATCTTTGGTCACCAGATTACAAAAACCAGATTATGCTAGTTGATGGCGCGCGTGAAGTCCTTGGTTTCTCACTGAATAGCCTGGGATATAGCTTGAATACGAAGAACATGACTGAATTACGTTTGGCTGAAACTAAACTTAATAGTCTAACACCAAATATCAAGGCTATTGTTGGTGACGAGATGAAGGGCTACATGGTTCAAGGTGATGCGGCCATTGGAGTAACCTTCTCAGGGGAAGCTAGTGAGATGCTTGATAAAAATGAGGACCTACGTTATGTTGTCCCATCTGAAGGCTCAAATCTTTGGTTTGATAATCTGGTGATTCCTAAGACTGTAAAGCATGAAAAAGAGGCTTATGCCTTTATCAACTTCATGCTTAAACCGGAAAATGCAGCCCAAAATGCTGAATATATTGGTTATGCCACACCTAACCAAGCAGCTAAAGCCTTGCTTCCAAAGAGTATCACTGATGATAAAGCCTTTTATCCATCAGAATCAACCATTAAAAACCTTGAAGTCTATAACAACTTGGGACAAAAATGGCTAGGAATCTATAACGATATTTACCTTCAAGTCAAGATGTATCGTAAATAAGTCTTTTGAGATTTGAGTTTTAGATGCCATCTAGAATGATTCTTCCAACGATTTTATTTTCGAAAATACTAAGAGGCTGAAACGCAATCGTTTCAGCCTTTTTCTTACATCGAAAAGTCTCGCCTATTGCGGACAAATTTCTCGACTAACAGGAGTTTCCAAGTTTTCAGGAGTGCTAACACATAAGCGATAAAGAAAGTGTCTCTTTTACACTATTTCAAATGAACCATACTATTTTTCTTGAAAAATTGTATCACTGTGCTATAATAAAGCAAAGAAATTTTTAATGTTTATTTTGGAGGACTTAACATGCAAGCAGCACTTCTCTTTTTACTGTTTTCATTCCTGATTATTTTGGGAATTCTCATCAGTATGCTTTACGTTGTACGTCAACAGTCAGTGGCTATCGTTGAACGTTTTGGGCGTTATCAAAAAATTGCAACGAGTGGGATTCATATGCGTTTACCATTTGGTATCGATAAAATTGCCGCTCGTATTCAATTACGTTTGCTTCAAAGTGAGATTGTGGTTGAGACTAAGACAAAGGACAATGTCTTTGTCATGATGAATGTGGCTACTCAATATCGTGTTAATGAGCAAAATGTTACAGATGCTTACTATAAACTCATGCGTCCAGAAGCTCAAATTAAATCATACATTGAGGATGCTCTCCGTTCATCAGTTCCTAAATTGACGCTCGATGAACTCTTTGAGAAGAAAGATGAAATTGCCCTTGAGGTTCAACACCAAGTGGCTGAAGAAATGACAACTTATGGTTATATCATTGTTAAGACCTTGATTACCAAAGTTGAACCAGATGCTGAAGTTAAACAGTCTATGAACGAAATCAATGCTGCTCAACGTAAGCGTGTCGCAGCTCAAGAATTGGCAGAAGCTGATAAGATTAAGATTGTCACAGCAGCTGAAGCTGAAGCTGAAAAAGATCGTCTTCACGGGGTTGGTATTGCCCAACAACGTAAGGCTATCGTTGATGGATTGGCTGAATCAATCGCAGAACTTAAAGAGGCCAATGTGGGTATGTCTGAAGAGCAGATTATGTCTATTCTTTTGACTAACCAATACTTAGATACGCTTAATACTTTTGCGGCTAAAGGCAATCAAACCTTATTCCTACCAAATAATCCAAACGGTGTGGATGATATTCGTACCCAAATTTTGTCAGCCTTAAAGACAGATAATAAAAATTAAGCACAAAAAGAAGCCAGATCTATACGATCTGACTTTTTTTGTTTTATTTTTCTAGGAATTGCGTCAAACGGATAACTTCAATCTTATAGCCATCTGGATCAGTGATAAAGTAGTACATTTTTGGTTTACCAGGAAGACCTGAGAGGTCTGTAACAGTGTAGCCAGCCTCTTTGTGAGCTTGGTGTGTAGCTTCTAGGTCATCAACACCAACGGCGATATGACCATATCCATCCCCGAGATCATAAGCTTCATGGTCGTAGTTATAGGTTAATTCCAACTCATAATCAGGATCATCTTCGAGTTGTAAATAGACAAGGGTGAACTTATATTCTGGAAAATCATTGCGACGAGCTTCTTTGAAACCAAGAGCTTCTTTATAAAATTTAAGTGAGGCTTCTAGGTCCTTGACACGGACACAAGTGTGTAGAAATTTAGTCATGTGAGATACTCCTTTTATCTAATTCTGTAAGTTTATGATAGCATTTTGGAACCGTTTTTTCTAGTTTTTGCTCTTTTGTGTTATAATGACGAAAAACAATCTGTGGAGGATGCTTATGACGATTTTAGCGATTGATTTTGGGGGAACACAGGTGAAGTCAGCACTTGTTTCGGAGCAGTTCGCCATTAAAAAGAGTCTGCCGACGCAGTCATCCCCACAAAACTTAGAACAAGCTATTGACGTGATTGATCAGATAGTTACTTCAGTTGAAGTAGACTTATCAGGTATAGCAATTAGTGTTCCAGGGACGGTTGATACTGAGGAAGGTGTGATTTATCATGGTGGCTTATTGAGGTTCTTCCACGGCTTTCGTATTAAAGAGGTCCTTGAAGCCAAGTACCATCTGCCTGTAATGGCACTTAATGATGGTAAAGCAGCGGCCTTGGCAGAGCTAGCCACAGGTCATTTGCAAGGAGTGACCAATGGTGCAGCCCTTGTTTTGGGTTCAGGTCTAGGTGGTGGATTCATTATTAATGGTAAACTTTTTCAAGGAAGCCACTTTCAAGCGGGTGAGTTGACCTTTCTGTTACCAGTTCAAATGGAAAAAGTTGATCCTTCATTGATGCGAGGCATGACTTTGTCGGCTGTTGGTTTAATTACCAAGGTAAATGAAGTGCTGGGTAACTCTGATTTAAAGGATGGTTTAGCGGCGTTTAGGGGCATAAATGCAGGAGATGAGACAGTCTATCCGCTTTTTGAAAACTATTGCCGTAACCTAGCCATCACCATTTTGAATCTTCAAACCATCTTTGATATGGAAACCTTTGTTATTGGAGGTGGTATTTCAGCCCAGCCGATACTTATCGAGGAGGTCAACCGCCAGTTTGATAAGGTTCACCATGAGATTGACTTTATCGGTAAAATTATTAAACGTCCCAAGATTGTTGCTTGTCATCATCATAATGGAGCTAATCTAATTGGGGCATCCTATTTTCTTAAGCAAAAATAAACGGATACTAAAATCAATTACTGATCAAAATATACATAAAATAGCTAACTTTTTTGAGGCGAGCGGTTAATCCCGTTCGTTTTTTACTGTTAACACTTTACAATATTCAGAAAATTCGCTATAATAGGACCATTAAAATTTTGGAGGTGTCTTTATGACAATTTATAATTTCTCAGCAGGACCTGCTACATTACCAAAACCAGTGCTTGAAAAAGCCCAAGCTGAATTGCTTAACTATCAAGATTCCGGTATGTCCGTGCTAGAAATGTCCCACCGTTCTCCAGAATTTGACAAAATCGTTAAAGATGCGGAAGCGACACTTCGTGAGCTTATGGCCATTCCAGATAACTATAAGGTTATTTTCTTGCAAGGTGGCGCTTCAACACAATTTACAATGGTCCCACTTAACCTCGCTCAAGGTAAGAAAGCTTACTACCTTGTAGGTGGTTCATGGGGTAAAAAAGCTTACACAGAAGCTGTTAAACTTTCAAAAACCATTCCTTTTGAACCAATTCTTTTGGCCTCTTCAGAAGAAACTGTTTACGATCATATCCCAAGTTTTGACCCAGCAACAATTGATCCAGAAGCTGCTTATGTTCACTTGACAACGAACAATACCATTGAAGGAACATCTATCTACGATTTGCCTGATACTAATGGTGTGCCAATTGTAGCTGATATGTCTTCAAATATTTTGGCTGCTCGTTACAATGTTGAGGACTTTGCCCTCATCTATGCTGGCGCTCAGAAAAATATTGGACCTGCTGGGGTGACAGTGGTTATCGTTCGTGAAGACTTCCTTAATGACCAACCACAATTGTCTGCCATGTTGGATTACCGTATTCAAGCTGAAGCAGGATCACTTTACAATACACCACCATGTTTCAACATCTATATTTCAAAACTCGTCTTTGACTGGGTTAAAAATGAAATCGGTGGCGTGGACAAGATGGCTGAAATTCAACGTGAGAAATCAGGTCTTCTTTACGACTACATTGAGTCATCTGATTTCTACACAAATCCTGTCAAAGATGCCAAGGATCGTTCTGTCTGCAACATCCCATTTGTAACACCAAGTAAAGAGTTGGATGCTAAGTTCGTAGCAGAAGCAGATGCTCTTGGTTTCAAGAATATCAAAGGACACCGTTCAGTAGGTGGTATGCGTGCTAGTGTTTATAATGCATTCCCACGTCAGGGTGTACTTGACTTGATTGACTTTATGAAGAAATTTGAAGCCGAAAATAAATAATTAGGTAAAGAGATGGAAATTAGACAAGCCTTCCCAAATGAAATTGGGGCTATCATGACTGTGATTGAGAGTGCTAGAACTGCTTTAGCAGAAGCGGGGAGTACCCAATGGCAAGGAGCTGATGGTTACCCTACTGAAGAAACTATCTTTGACGATGTCCTTAATGGGCAGGCCTATGTAGGAATTGTTGATGGTCAAATCGTTTCTTATGCTGCGGTGATTGTTGATGGAGACCCTGCTTACGACAAAATCTATGATGGGGACTGGAAACACCACAATAAGCGCTACATTACTTTTCATAGAATCGCCGTTTTAAGTGAATTTTCGGGTCAGGGCATTGCTCAAACCTTCATTCAAGGTCTTATTGAGGGAACGGATGCTCATGATTTCCGTTGCGATACGCATGAAAAGAATACTGTCATGCAGCATATTTTGGAGAAACTTGGCTATGTCTATTGTGGCAAGGTTCCTATTGATGGTGAACGTCTTGCTTATCAGAAAATCAAAACTAAGCGAGAGCAAGCCTTTTATCAAGAACTTGATGAAGCAGCTCACCACGGGATACATTGATTTAAGAGGAATAAAATTATGGTATTTAGTGTAAAAACGTATAACAATATTAACCAGATTGGTTTGAAGGAACTTGGAAATCATTTCCAAATTGATGGTGATTTAGCGGAAAATCCGGATGCCTATATCATTCGTAGTCAAAATCTCCATGACACTGTTTTTCCTGACAACTTGAAAGCTATTGCGCGTGCTGGTGCAGGTACTAACAATATCCCAGTTGACGAAGCAACTGAAAAAGGGATTGTTGTCTTCAATACTCCAGGTGCCAATGCCAACGCTGTTAAAGAAGCTGTTTTGGCCTCTATCTTACTCTCAGCACGTGACTATATTGCGGCTAATGCTTGGGTTAACACACTTAGTGGTGATGATGTTCCTAAACAAATTGAAGCAGGTAAGAAACAGTTTGCTGGTAGCGAGATTGCTGGTAAGACATTGGGTGTTATCGGGCTCGGTGCTATTGGTGCACGTATTGCCAATGATGCTTACCGTTTGGGAATGAAGGTCTATGGTTACGACCCATATGTTTCTATTGAAGCTGCTTGGAATATCTCTCACCATGTAAAACGTGTTTCTGATCTTAAAGAGATTTTTGAAAACTGTGACTATATCACTGTTCACGTTCCATTGACACCAGATACAAAAGGTACTTTCAATGCGGATGCCTTTAACCTCATGCAAAAAGGGACAACTATCATTAACTTTGCCCGTGCAGAGTTGGTAGATAACGATGCTCTCTTTGATGCTTTGGAAACAGGTGTGGTTAAACGCTATATCACAGACTTTGGTACAGAAGATCTTCTTAACAAACCTAAGGTGACTGTCTTCCCACACGTCGGTGGATCAACAGGTGAAGCAGAACTTAACTGTGCGATTATGGCTGGTCAAACCATTCGCCGTTTCATGGAAACAGGTGAAATTGTTAACTCTGTTAACTTCCCACGTGTGCAACAGGCCTTGAGTGCCCCATACCGTATTACTTTGATTAATAAAAACGTGCCTAATATTGTGGCTCGTATCTCTACTGCGGTTTCTGATTTTAATATCAATATCGATAATATCATCAACCGTTCTAAGGGCGACTATGCCTATACACTTCTTGACCTTGATGAAACAGACAAGTCTAAGATTGATGAATTGGTTGCTAAGTTTGAAGCTAGTGACAATATCGTTCGTGTGCGTTTGATTAAAGGTAAATAATAAGAGTTAATTGACAGGAACAAGAGATTCCTGTCTTTTTTGTTATAATAAAGACATGCTTTATCGTCAGTATTATTTATCTCCTATTGGACGCTTGTGCTTGGTGGCTAGTGACCAAGCACTTTATGGTATTTGGTTGGAGGGGCAAAAACATTTTCAGGCAGGGATCAAGGAAGAGGAGCTAGTAGACACCTCAAATCCTATCTTGAAAATGACCAAGAATTGGTTAGAGGCTTATTTTAAAGGCAATCATCCAAGTCCAGATATCCTCCCTCTAGCTGATAGAGGGACAGCCTTTCAGCTAAAGGTTTGGTCAGCTTTACGGGACATTCCTGCGGGGCAGAGCATAACTTATAGTCAGATTGGTAAAGTGATTTCATGTCAATCAGCTCAGGCTGTAGGAACTGCTGTTGGTAAGAATCCCTGGTTGATTATCGTCCCTTGTCATCGGGTTCTTCCTAGTAGTGGTCATATAGGAAAATACGCTGCAGGAGAAGACGCTAAGCGTTTCTTACTTCATTTAGAAGGCATTAGGTTTGACAATCCTTAGACAGATGTCTTATGCTAGAAAAAAGGAGAAAAACATGTATACTTTTTATGAATATCCCAAATGTAGCACTTGTCGTAAGGCAAAGGCAGAACTCAATCAATTAGGTTTAGATGTTGAATCTATTAATATTAAGGAAAATCCACCTTCAGCTCAATTTTTAAAAGAGCTTTTGGAAGGGTCAGATTTAGAACTTAAGAAATTCTTCAATACGAGTGGTCAATCCTACCGCTCTCTAGGTCTAAAGGATAAGTTGCCAACCCTATCTCTTGATGAAGCTGTTGAATTCTTGGCTTCAGATGGTATGTTGATTAAACGTCCTATCTTGATTAAAGATGGTAAGGTTTTACAGGTTGGTTACCGTACCCCTTACCAAGACTTAAATTTATAAAAAATAAGCAAAAAATCTTGCCACAGTAAATAGAAGTATGGTAAGATTAAAACAGTTGCCGCTATAGTTAAATGGTATAATAGAGCAATGGTAATGCTCCGTTCCGAGTTCAATTCTCGGTGGTGGCATCTGTGATAAAGTCCAGCCTTAGGGTTGGATTTTTTTATGTTCAAAGAGGCTGATTTATACCTCTCAATTTTTCAAAAGAATTTACTGAAAACTCTTGAAATTCAAAAAAAAAGGAGTAGACTAATAGGTGATTAAACCTAGGAGGCAAGTCGTGAAATACTACGTTCAATTCATGTTGATTTGTTTGTTTGCCGTTATTGGTGAAGCTATTTCAACATTCTTCAAATTACCTATTCCTGGAAGCATTATTGGTTTATTCTTGCTTCTTATTGCTCTTCAGCTTAAGTGGATTCGTCTACGTCATATTCATGCAGTAGCAGAGTTTTTGATTGCCAATATGACTATTCTATTTTTGCCAGCAGGTGTCGGTATTATGGAACGATGGAATGCTATTTCAGCGAATATTGTCCCTATTATTTTGATTATTATGGGAGCCTTGGTTCTTAATATTGTAGTAATTGCAGTAGTTGTCGGTTTCATCAAAAAACATTTTGAAGGTGATTACGAGGAGGTTAAACGTGGCTAATTTTTTTAATACACCCTTGTTTGGGCTAACACTTTCTGTACTAGCTTACACAATAGGGCTTTTGATTTATCGCCGTTTTCCTAATCCTTTGACAACGCCTCTTCTTGTATCGACTGCCTTGATTATCGTCATTTTGCACTATACAGGTATTTCCTACAAGGATTACTATGTAGGTGGCTCTTATCTTAACAGTTTGATTATACCTTCAACAGTCGCGCTAGCAGTTCCTTTTTATAAAAATCTACACCTCATGCGCCATCACTATAAGAGTATTCTAATTGGATCAACTGTTGCCTGTGTTTTAAATACGAGTTATACGGCCTTGATTGCTAAGCTTTTTGGGATGGATTATTTCCTAGCCATCTCTCTCTTTCCTAAGTCTGTAACGACTGCCATGGCTGTAGGAATTTCGGAAAAAATGCAGGGGATTACGACAGTAACCTTGGTTGTCGTTGTTATTACGGGTATCTTAACCTCTGTCTTGGGTCCTGTCTTTTTAAAAATGATTGGCATTAAGGATCCAGTTGCTATCGGACTTTCACTCGGAGGGACCGGACACGCTGTAGGTACTGGAACTGCCTTCAGATATGGTCAGGTTGCAGGTGCTATGGGCGGACTTTCAATCGCTGTAACAGGGATTCTATATGTCTTTATTAGTCCTATTGTGGCAAGTTTGATTCTGAAATAAAAAATTAAGGTTTGGATAGGTTTTCCAAGCCTTTTTAGCTGTGAAAAACAAGCAAAATCTGACCTTTTATGTTATAATTAAGGTTATGAATTATGGAGATTATATCTGGGATTTGGGTGGTACCTTGTTGGATAATTACCAGGTATCAACCCAAGCCTTTCTAGCAACTTTAGAACAATTTGAGCGTACAGCAGAACCTCAAGCAGTCTATGATGCCCTTAAGGTATCAACGAGCACTGCCATTGCTATGTTTGCGCCTGATATAGCTGATTTTCGAACCCTATATAAGCAAGAGGAAGCCAAGCATTTACAGGAACCTGTTTTTTTTGAAGGTGCTAAGACTGTCCTAGCTAAGATTGTGGCTGAGGGTGGGCGTAATTTTTTGGTTAGCCACCGTAATCACTTGGTGCTAGAAATCCTTGATAAAGCAGAAATTGCCTCTTATTTTACAGAGGTTGTAACTTCTGAAAATGGCTTTGCTAGAAAGCCGAGTCCAGATAGTTTCCTTTATTTAATTAACAAATACGATATTAAACACGGCTTGGTCATTGGTGACCGCCAGATAGATATAGAGGCAGGAAAAGCAGCAGGTCTGGATACCTTGCTTGTTGATGGCCATAAATCATTATTGGAGATTGTGACATAAATGACTGATGAATTAAAAAATCTTGAAGAAAAAGCGCAAGAATATGATGCCAGCCAGATTCAAGTCCTAGAGGGGCTTGAAGCGGTACGTATGCGCCCAGGTATGTATATTGGATCAACCTCAAAAGAAGGGTTGCATCATTTGGTATGGGAGATTGTCGATAACTCAATTGATGAGGCCTTGGCTGGTTTCGCCACTCATATTCAGGTCTTTATTGAGCCGGACAATTCTATCACGGTTGTCGATGATGGTCGTGGTATTCCAGTCGATATCCAAGAGAAAACAGGCCGTCCTGCAGTTGAAACTGTCTTTACGGTACTTCACGCTGGTGGTAAATTTGGCGGAGGCGGTTATAAGGTCTCTGGTGGATTGCACGGGGTTGGTTCTTCGGTCGTTAATGCCCTCTCAACACAACTTGATGTTAAGGTTTATAAAAATGGCCATATCCACTTCCAAGAGTATAAACGTGGGGTCGTGGTGGCAGATCTAGCAGTAATTGGTGAAACAGAGAAACATGGTACGACTGTTCACTTTACGCCAGACCCAGAGATTTTCCAAGAGACAACCGAGTTTGATTTTGGAAAATTGGCTAAACGTATCCAAGAGCTAGCCTTTTTGAACAAGGGGCTCCGTATCTCTATCACAGATAAGCGTGAGGGTCTCGAACAAGAGAAACATTATCACTACGAAGGTGGTATCACATCTTATGTGAAATACATCAATGAAAACAAGGATGTTATCTTTGATGAACCTATCTACACTGATGGTGAGATGGATGGTATTTCGGTTGAAGTTGCTATGCAATACACGACTGGCTATCATGAAACGGTGATGAGTTTTGCTAACAACATTCACACCCATGAAGGTGGTACCCACGAACAAGGTTTCCGTACAGCCTTAACGCGTGTCATTAATGACTATGCGCGTCAGAATAAGATTCTCAAAGAAAAAGATGATAATTTGACTGGGGATGATGTTCGTGAAGGTTTGACTGCTATCATCTCTGTCAAGCATCCAAACCCTCAGTTTGAAGGTCAAACCAAGACCAAGCTTGGAAACTCTGAAGTGGTTAAGATTACCAATCGCCTCTTCAGTGAGGCTCTAAGTCGCTTCCTCTTGGAAAATCCTGCCATTGCTAAGAAGATTGTTGAAAAAGGGATTTTAGCTTCTAAGGCTCGTATCGCCGCTAAACGTGCCCGTGAAGTGACACGTAAGAAGTCAGGTCTTGAAATTTCTAACCTTCCAGGGAAGTTGGCAGACTGTTCATCAAATAATGCCGAAATGAATGAACTTTTCATTGTCGAAGGGGACTCAGCTGGTGGTTCTGCTAAGTCAGGACGTAACCGTGAATTCCAAGCCATTCTGCCAATTCGAGGTAAGATTTTGAACGTTGAAAAGGCTAGCATGGATAAGATTCTAGCCAATGAAGAAATTCGTTCTCTCTTCACAGCTATGGGAACAGGTTTTGGAGCTGAATTTGATGTCAGCAAGGCTCGTTACCACAAGTTGGTAATTATGACCGATGCCGATGTCGATGGGGCTCACATCCGTACCTTGCTTCTGACTTTGATTTACCGCTTTATGCGTCCAGTCTTGGAAGCAGGCTATGTCTACATTGCACAACCTCCAATTTATGGGGTTAAGGTTGGTTCTGAGATTAAAGAATACATCCAACCTGGTGCCGATCAAGAAGACAAATTGCGTGCTGCTCTTGAAAAGTATAGTGTGGGACGTTCAAAACCTACGGTACAACGTTATAAAGGTTTGGGTGAAATGGATGACCACCAACTTTGGGAAACAACCATGGACCCTGAAAATCGTTTGATGGCACGTGTTTCTGTGGATGATGCTGCAGAAGCAGATAAGATTTTCGATATGCTGATGGGAGACAAGGTTGAACCTCGCCGCGAATTTATCGAAGAAAATGCCGTTTACAGTACTCTAGATATCTAATATTCTTTTAGAAAAGGGTGCAATGCTAGGATAACTATGATATAATCGTAATGTTATTCTACATTTATGAACATAATAGACGATTAAGGAGAAACTATGTCTAGCGGAATTGTTTTACTGATTGTAGTGGTAGTTATGCTCGTAATTATCGCTTACTTAGTCGGTATTCTTATTAGAAAACGAAATGATTCGCGGATTGCACAGCTTGAAGAACGCAAGCAAAAATTGTTTGACTTGCCAATTAACGAAGAAATTGAAGAAGTTAAAAAGCTTCACTTGATTGGACAAAGTCAAACAACCTTCCGTGAATGGAATCAGAAATGGATTGATATCTCGACAAATTCATTCGCAGATATTGAAAATCATATTTTCGAAGCTGAAAATATGAATGATACCTTCCATTTCTTCAAGGCTAGTGGTGAAATCAATAACATTGAGAGTCAGTTAGATCTTGTGGAAGAAGATATCAAGTCTATCCGCGAAGCGCTCTCAACCTTGAAAGAACAAGAAGAAAAGAACAGTGCTCGCGTTAAGCATGCATTAGACTTGTACGAAGAGTTGCAAAACTCAATCGAGGAAAACTCTGATAATTTCGGTTCTACCATGACCGAAATCAATAAGCAGCTTAAAAACATTGAAGCTGAGTTTGCAGAATTCGTGACTCTTAACTCATCAGGTGACCCTGTTGAAGCATCTACTATCTTGGATCGTGCAGAAGAGCACACTATTGCATTGGGTCAAATTTCAGAGAAGATTCCTGCTATTGTAGCTAAGTTGGAAGATGATTTCCCAGATCAGTTGGATGATTTGGAATCTGGCTATCGCAAGTTGATTGAGCAAAATTATCACTTCCCTGAGAAAAATATCGAACGTCGCTTCCAAGAAATTCGTGAAGCTATCCGTTCAAACTCAAGTGAGTTGGTTTCTCTTGATTTAGACCGTGCGGAAGAAGAAAACGCTGAGATTCAAGAAAAAATTGACAACTTGTATAGCATTTTTGAACGTGAAATTGCCTCATACAAGGTTGTTATGCGTCAAAAGAAAATTTTGCCAGATTATCTCAAGCATGCTAAAGAAAACAACAAGAAACTTCAAGAAGAGCTTGAGCGTCTCATGTTGACTTACATCTTCGATGAAACATATGCGGCAGATGTTCGTAGCTTTGCATCTGATATTTCAGGTGTGGAGACGGCTGTTCTTCCGACCCTTGAAAATTTTGAAACTCAGGTAAAACCATTCTCAGAACTTGAGAAAATCTTTGAAAAGAGTCTTAATACCTTGTCAGCTGTTGAAAATGGTCAGGTTGAGGTCTTTGAAAATCTTCAGGCTATTGAGATAAACGAAGCTAAAGCACGTGAAGAGCTTGATCTTTATGTTAATAAATTGCATGTTATCAAGCGTTACATGGAAAAACGTAACCTGCCAGGTATTCCTCAATCCTTCTTGAGTGTATTCTTCTCAACTAGTGCTCAAATTGAGGCCCTTATGGACGAACTCAGCCGTGGCCGTATTAATATTGATGCGGTAATGCGTTTGACAGAAACATCTAAAAACGCCATTGATCATTTGGAAGAGACTGCTTACTTGGTTGTTCAAAATGCAACCTTGACTGAGCAACTCTTGCAATACTCAAACCGCTACCGTTCGTTCGAACCTGCTGTTCAAAGTAGCTTTGAGCATGCACTTAAATTGTTTGAGGTTGATCATGATTATGATGCATCTTTGGAAGAAATCTCTTATGCCTTGGAAACAGTTGAACCAGGTGTGACAGATCGCTTTGTATCATCTTACGAGAAGACACGCGAACAAATTCGTATGTAAGAGAAAGATTCTGGACTGCGGTCCAGATTTTTTTGTAAGGTCCGTTTTTCATTTCATATTTGAATTAAATCTAGTGAAGGCTTATATAGACATCGAAGAATCGAGGTAATTATGTCAGAAGTTAAAGGTTTATTAGTTATGGACGTAGATTCTACGCTAGTCCAAGAAGAAGTTATTGATTTATTGGGAGAAGAAGCAGGCGTTGGTCAAGAAGTTGCTGAAATCACAGAGCGTGCCATGCGTGGAGAATTGGATTTTAGACAGGCCTTAAATGAGCGTGTAGCGACCCTCAAGGGATTGCCAGAGAGTATATTTGATAAGGTATATGCTCGTATTCATTTCAACAAGGGAGCCAAGAAACTGGTGGATGAACTCCACGCCCGTGGCTTTAAGGTAGGCTTGGTTTCTGGAGGTTTCCATGAGACTGTGGATAGACTAGCAGCTGAAGCAGGAATCGATTATGTCAAGGCTAATCACCTAGAGGTGGTTGATTGTGTCTTAACTGGTAAGGTTTATGGTGAGATTGTTACCAAAGATGTCAAGGTAGCCAAACTCAAAGATTGGGCGGTAGAAAATGGTCTCGAACTCTCACAAACCATTGCAATGGGTGATGGTGCCAATGATTTACCTATGATTAAGACAGCTGGCATTGGTATCGCCTTTTGTGCTAAACCAATTGTCCGTGAACAAGCTCCCTACCAAATCACAGAACCAGACTTGTATAAGGTAATCGAGATTTTGGATGAGGTTAAGAAATAGTAGATATATAAATAGTCCTTTGGATGATTCCAAAGGACTATTTGTATACCAAAAAAAAACACCGAATCGGTGTCACTTTCTCAAGTTGATTACGGACTAAGCCTTATTTTAACTTTGCTGCCTTGTTTCGAATGGTTTCACTCTCTCTTTGTAACAATTTTTGGTTGACTTATCCTCAAACACATCCTATCATAGAGGAGTCTAGTATTGAAATGGGGGAAGAGATATGTTATACGAATATCCAGCGATTTTTCACACAATTGAGGAAGGTTATCAAATTAGTTTTCCTGATTTTGGTCGTAGCATTAGGGCAGATTCTTTGCCTCTTGCCATGACGAAAGCATCTGTGTTTTTAGCACATATTATTAAGGGCTATGGAGATAAGACCTTACCTGAACCGACAGCGGTAAGTAGTATTCCTAATGAGGAAGAACTTGTCGTTTTAATTCAAACAGAGCTTGATTAAGACTAAAAAACTCTCGGAAGATTAATTCCCGAGAGTTTTAGGTTTTATTGGCTACATAGACGCCCAGGACGACTAAAATGCCTGCAAAAATTTGTAGCTGCGAGAAGGGTTCTCCTAAGACGACAACAGCAGCTAGAATTGAGATAATTGTCGAAATTCCAATAAAGGATGCTGTTCGGTTAACTCCGATATTTGCGATGGCAAAATTTGATAGCAGATAGCCCAGAACACTGCATCCCAAGCCTTGATAAAGGATAGTGATAGTGAATTTTGGATTGCTCACAGGGAGAAGCAAGAGCTCTTTCAAATCACCTGCTAGAAAGCCTTGGCTGAGTGCAAAGAGTCCAAATGTCAGGCAGCCACTAGCAAGCATAAAGTAGGTAATCTCAAGGCTACTGAATTGACTGGCTCTTTCGACATCAACGCAATACAGGGCGTAGGAGACAACTGCTAGACCTAGAATCAAGTAGCCCACAAGGGAGAAGTGGGTAGAGCCGCCAGCAGCAAATACAGCTATGATGATACCGATGAGGGTTGTGATGACACCGACCACTTGCCAACGGCTAGGCCATTCTTTTAAAATTAGGCTGGACATGATAAGGGCAACGACTGGAATACAGGCTAGGAAGGCTCCGCTTTCAGAAGCCGTCGTCATACGAATGCCAATTGTTTCGCAGATAAAATAGATAATCGGATTGAGAATGGCAATACGTGTCAGTGGTTTGAGATTTCTACCGTTAATTTTTAGCCGACGTCGGCTGAATAGGAAATAAAGGTTGATAAAAAGGAAGGCGGTGACAAAGCGCCAAGAGATTAAAGCCAGGTCACTGACCTGTGCTGTAATAGATTTGGTAAAGATAAAACTGAGCCCAAAGAGAATCTCACAGGTCGCTGCAGCCAAGCATCCTAAGATGATTTTATTCTTCATTATCTCACCTCCTGAATTTGCATTTCCACGCCTATTATAGCACTTTCAGGAAGCGTTTACATCAATCTGAACCTAAAAAATAGACTAGCAGATTAGCTAGCCTTTTTTATCTTATTTAGTTACCAATTGAGACAGTCCCGTCTGATCCAACTTTGACATTTGTACCGTCTTGGCTATTAACGTCGACTGAGCCATCTTGACCAACTGTTGCGCTGTTACCTTCGCTATCGTTGGCTTCGACAGTATTATTGCCATTTGTTTTTGCTGAGTTACCGTTTCCGTCGCTGACCTCAGTTGATCCGTCTTTGTTGACTTTGATTGAAGCACTTGAATCAGTTGAAGAAGATTCTTTGGTCACCTTACTTGATGATGGTGTTGAAGATGACGAGTCAGTTTTGTCTTTAGAGTTGCCACATGCTGCTAAGGTCAACAAGGCAAGAACTGAGACAGAGGCTAAAGTTAATTTAGAAAATGTTTTCATAATAGTCTCCCTTTTTTCTTAGTAAATTCATTTTAAATGAAAAACATAATTTTAAAAGCGCTTCCAGTCGTTTTTACCCAACTGTAATCCCTAGGTAATATCAGTGTTTTACAAGGTTAATCTATTGGAAAATAAGAGCTACAAGCCTTTACGCTTTTTCTTCTTTTGATAGATTTTTCAAAGCGTTCAGCTCGGTCCTTAGGGCTCTCTTTGTTATAATAATAAAAAAAGATTGAGGTGACATGATGTATCAAACAACAATTAAAGGTGACAAACGTTTCCATTCGCTTTCAGAGGGTTACGGAGCACCTGTGGAACTTTTTGGCTACACGGAAGATGGGGAAACACCGATGAGCTTGGTGAATATTGCCTTGGCTTCCTGTGTGACCATGTGTCTACAGAGTTATTTTGCCAAGTATCAGGGAATCGAGGAGCTTGCTATTCAGGTTGATTCCAACTATGAAGAAGGACATTTCACCCTTGCCATTCATTTACCTGAGGATCTGATTTTGGAAAATGAGCAAGAACTCTTGGCTTTTGTGGATAATTTTTGCCGAGTGAAGAAGCTTTTTCGTGAAGATATTCAGGTTGATATTAGCTTAGCCAAATAAGCTTACTATCCTTTATGAACTTCGTGTTATACTAGTAGATAAAGACGTGTCATTTCACTAGGTGTGGAATGAGCAACAATAGGAGGGCTTGCTATGCAAGACAAACTACATGAAATCCATGTGTTTGAGAATTTTCAAGAAGAACTATTTGAAACGGGACATGTCATCGTGACAACTAAGGTAGTCGAGAAGTCCCTGAATTATTTTGGTAATGCTCACGGGGGGTATTTGTTTACGCTTTGTGATCAGGTCGCAGGGCTCGTGGCCATTTCAACAGGCGACTATGCGGTGACGCTTCAGTCTAATATCAATTATCTCAAGGCAGGGCATTTGTCTGACCAACTCAAGATTGAGGGATTGTGTGTTCATAATGGTAAGACGACTAAGGTGGTGGAAGTTGTCATTACTAATCAGGAAGAGAAAATTCTTACAAGGGCTACATTTACTATGTATGTGACAGGCTCGGTCGAGGAATAGAAAAGGAGCGTTTATGTCAGATTTTCAAACCATGGATGACTTTGCGGTCTTTGTTAATGACTACCTGACACCAGACCAACTGAGCGTTCAAGCATATTCCTATGCATCTGACCAACAGGAGCTCTCTCTTCTGGTGACCATTGACGATTATGAGATGATGTGTCGTTGGCATGCTGTCTGGACTTTTTCAGGTTTACACCAGGCCTTCTTTCAGTCTGTAATGGACACTGACACCACCTTTTCAATTGATAGTGATAGCTTGGCTATGAAGGCTCGTTTAAGGGATCAAGAGCTCTTGTTTCAAGCAAAGGGGCTTGAGATGGTGGTTGTCGATTTGCCTGAACCTCTTTTTCGTTTAGCTGATGTGTCTTTTAACGAAGGAGGCAAGCAATTTACCTACCTTTGTGAAGATCAAAGCGTTGCAGCAGAAGATTGGGTCTTGGTTCCTATAGGCTCTGGTAATGCCGAAAAAGAAGCATTTGTAGAAAAGATTTCCTATGTCCTAGCGGACGAGGTTCCAGTTGAGCTGACAAAACTGAAAAAGGTGATTCAAAAGTTGGATTTAGTAACCGTTCGTTATGATGTGGGGGTTGTTCGGAAGGGATTTTTGAGTTTTTCAGGGATGGCTTTTGAAGGCGAGGAATTAGGTAAGCCAACAGACTTCCTTTGGGTACCTTTTTTAGCAGAACAAGATGATTTGGCTGTTCCTACCTATGGCATTCGGATCAATGATGGCAGTCGCAAGACTTATGTAACAGCCTTGGCTGGTGAGGATGATAGTATGGAAATGATTGCTCTAGCACCAGCTACTTATGCGGTATTTAAACTTAGAGGGCCTGCAACGGCAGCTGTTTGGGAGAGTTTTCACTATGCTAAGAACCATTTTGAAATGATTGACCAGCCCACTGTAGAGGTTTATCTCCCAGGAAATCGTCAGGCTGAAGATTATGAGATGGAAGTTTGGATTCCAATAAAGGAGGAAGTTTAGATGCGTCTGGATAAGTTTTTGGTAGACTGTGGTGTCGGGAGTCGTAGTCAGGTCAAGATCTTTCTAAAAAAGAAGCAAGTGACTGTAAATGGTCAAGTGGAGACGTCACCTAAGGCTAAGATTGATGAGAAGCAAGATCAGATTGCTTTTCAAGGTCAAGCATTAATACATGAGACCTTTGTTTACTATCTTTTAAATAAGCCTCAGGGTGTCATTTCAGCAACAGAGGATGCCCGTCACAAGACAGTGCTCGATTTACTCGATGACACAGCAAGACATAAGCAAGTTTTTCCAGTTGGTCGCTTGGATATTGACACTCATGGTCTTCTTCTATTAACCAATAATGGCGACTTAGCTCACGCCATGCTATCTCCAAAGAAACATGTGGACAAGATTTATCAAGCCAAGGTGGATGGTATCATGGATCAGGAGGATATCCTAGCTTTTGAAAAAGGGATTGAACTCAAAGACCACACTTGCCAACCAGCTAAACTAGAGATTGTATCCGTAGATAGGGATGCTGGGACTAGCTTGGTTCAGATTACCATTGCTGAGGGGAAATTCCATCAGGTTAAGCGTATGGTAGCTGCTTGTGGTAAGGAAGTGACAGAGTTACAACGTATGAGTATGGGGCCTTTAAGTCTGCCAGATGATTTAGAACTTGGTGCTTGGCGACGTTTAACCGAGGAGGAGTTGGAAGCTTTAGCTGTTTTTGGAATTCCTTTGGCTTAAGCTAGTTAAGAGTTGCGAAATGGGCAGATTTTTGTTACTATTATTGTGAAATAATAGAAGAAAAAACGAGGTAAATTCAAGTGGCATTTGGAGATAACGGACCACGTAAGAAATCATTTTTTGAACGTCTAACAGTATTGGTCGTTTTGATTATGCTATTAGTAACAGTTGGGGCATTGATTTTCCAAGCAGTCGCAGCTGTCCTTTAAGACGCTATCAAGCGTTTTTTTGTGTCTGTCAGAAATTCTCTTATATGAGAATGCCTTTATATAGGACACATGAATCAGAAAGAGAGATATAGAGATGAGTATGTTTTTAGATACAGCCAAGATTAGTGTCAAAGCTGGTCGTGGTGGTGACGGGATGGTCGCTTTCCGTCGTGAGAAATATGTACCCAATGGCGGTCCTTGGGGCGGTGACGGTGGTAAGGGTGGCTCAGTCATTTTCAAGGTTGACGAAGGCTTGCGTACCCTTATGGATTTCCGTTATAACCGTAAATTCAAGGCTAAGAATGGCGAAAAAGGGATGACCAAGGGAATGCACGGTCGAGGTGCTGAAGACCTCATCGTTAGCATCCCGCCAGGTACGACAGTTCGTGATGCTGAGACCGGCAAAGTTATTACTGATTTGGTTGAAGATGGCCAAGAGTTTGTCATTGCTCACGGTGGACGTGGTGGTCGAGGAAATATCCGTTTTGCAACACCTCGTAACCCTGCTCCTGAAATCGCTGAAAATGGTGAACCAGGTGAAGAACGCGAACTTCAATTGGAATTGAAGATTTTGGCTGATGTTGGTTTGGTTGGTTTCCCATCTGTTGGTAAATCAACGATTCTCAGTGTGGTAACAGCAGCAAAACCAAAGATTGGTGCCTATCATTTTACGACAATTGTTCCTAACTTGGGAATGGTTCGTACTAAGTCAGGTGAGAGCTTTGCTATGGCTGACCTTCCAGGATTGATTGAGGGGGCTAGTCAGGGTGTTGGATTGGGAACGCAGTTCCTTCGCCACATTGAGCGTACACGTGTTATCCTTCATGTGATTGATATGTCAGCGAGTGAAGGGCGTGATCCTTACGAGGATTATCTTCAGATCAATAAAGAGTTGGAAACTTATAATCTTCGCTTGATGGAACGCCCACAAATTATTGTGGCTAATAAGATGGACATGCCTGAGGCTGAGGAAAACTTGAAAGAGTTTAAGGAAAAATTGGCTGCTAACTACGATGAATTCGATGAGTTGCCACAAATTTTCCCAATTTCAAGTTTGGCTCACCAAGGTTTGGAAAATCTCTTAGAAGCTACTGCAAAATTGCTTGATGAGACAGACGAATTCTTGCTTTATAGCGAAGATGATATGGAACAAGAAGAAGTTTACTACGGCTTTAACGAGGATGAACGTCCATTTGAAATTAGCCGTGACGACGATGCCTCATGGGTACTTTCTGGTGAGAAACTTGAAAAACTCTTTGTTATGACCAACATGGAACGTGACGAATCAATCATGAAATTTGCACGTCAATTGCGTGGTATGGGAGTTGATGAAGCGCTTCGTGAACGTGGTGCTAAGGATGGCGATATCGTTCGTATTGGTAACTTCGAATTTGAGTTTGTGGATTGACGTTGAAAGACTCTCTAAGTGCCAAGCACTTGATAGTCTACGGCAGCCGCTATGGCGTTCTGCCTATCAACCTCACTAACTGCGCAAAGTCGGTATAATCGACCGACTTTCCTTCGTGTCGTGACCATGAAAGACTCTCTAAGTGCTGAAGCACTTGATAGTCTACGGCAGCCACTATGGCGTTCTGCCTATCAACCTCACTAACTGCGCAAAGTCGGTATAATCGACCGACTTTCCTTCGTGTCGTGACC
>NZ_JACLQV010000013.1:34353-64822 GCF_016648915.1 Streptococcus sp. 3.1
CTATGGCGTTCTGCCTATCAACCTCACTAACTGCGCAAAGTCGGTATAATCGACCGACTTTCCTTCGTGTCGTGACCGTGCAAGACTCTCTAAGTGCCAAGCACTTGATAGTCTACGGCAGCCGCTATGGCGGATTGCCTATCAACCTCACTAACTGCGCAAAGTCGGTGAAATATAAAAATATTGAAATAAGAGGTTTACAATGGGAGATAAACCGATATCCTTCAGGGATAAAGATGGGAACTTTGTTTCTGCGGCCGATGTTTGGAATCCAAAGAAACTTGAGGAACTCTTTACACGCTTAAATCCTAACCGAAAACTCCGTCTTGAGCGTGAACGTTTGGCTAGAGAAGAAGCAGCAAAACACCCTGAATTAAATGAAGAAACAGAGCAAGTCTAGCACTTGCTCTGTTTTTTTTTCTTATCCAAATTGGTAATCAAAAACAGCTACTCTAGCAAGAGTAACTGTTGTGATGATTAAGCGTTTAGAACCTTGTCCAAGAATTCTTTCAAACGTGGGTGTTGTGGGTTATCGAAGATTTGATCTGGCGTACCATCTTCGAGGAACTCACCGTCCGCAGTAAAGATTACTCGGTTGGCTACCTGACGGGCAAATCCCATTTCGTGAGTAACGATAATCATGGTCATACCTTGCTCTGCCAATTCTTTCATAACGTTAAGAACGTCTCCGACCATTTCGGGGTCAAGGGCAGAAGTAGGTTCGTCAAAGAGCATGATATCAGGATTCATCGCCAACCCACGTGCAATTGCCACACGTTGTTTTTGTCCACCTGACAAGCTATCAGGTGTAGCATCGGCTTTGTCAGCAAGTCCAACACGATCAAGAAGATCCATAGCTAATTTATCAGCTTCTTCCTTGTTTATACGTCCAAGTTCAACAGGTGCAAATGTTACGTTTTCAAGGACTGTCATGTGTGGGAAGAGGTTGAAATGTTGGAAGACCATCCCGATATTTTCACGGGCTTTGTCAAGATTTGTCTTAGGGTCTGATAATTCATAGCCATCAACGACTACTTTACCAGATGTCACTGTCTCAAGTAGGTTAAGCGTACGAAGGAAGGTTGATTTACCAGAACCTGAAGGACCGATGATACATACAACGTCACCTTCGTAGAATTTGGCGTCAATGCCTTTAAGGACTTCATTGTCGCCGTATGATTTGTGCAAGTCCTGCACATCGATTTTCAATTCAGCCATTATTTAAGTCTCTTTTCTAGTCGTTTAGCCAATTTCGTCAAGCATGTGATGATGACCAAGTAAAGGATGGCCAAGATTGCATACATACGGAATGATTGGTAGTTACGAGCAATGATGATTTTACCAGTTTGGAAAAGTTCAACCAAACCGATAGCTGATACGATAGTCGTATCTTTCAATGAGATAACAAATTGGTTGATGAAGTTTGGCAACATCAAGCGGACCGCCTGTGGCAAGATGACCTTACGCATTGTTGTATTGTAAGGAACACCCAAGCTTCGGCTGGCTTCCATCTGACCAATTGGGACAGCTTCGATACCACCACGTACAATTTCGGCAATGTAAGCACCACCGTTAAGTGAAAGGGCAATTGTCGCTGCCACAAAATCATTGATTGGTGACTGGTGACCAGTGATGTTTTCAATCAAGTTAGGAATACCCCAGTAGATGAAGGCTGCAACGATCATCAATGGGATACCACGAACCACGTCAACAAAGACTTGTGAAATCACACGAAGTGTCTTGTTTGGTGCAACTGCCATCATACCGAAGATAACACCGATAATCATGGCAATAGCAAATGAAAGAAGAGTCAAACCAAGGGTAATTCCAAGACCTTGGAGAAGTTGTTTGTAGTTGTTTTTAATCAAGCCTACGATGGTTGTTTCATCGGTAGCTTTTTTTGTGCTTCCTTCTTTTGATTTGTTGCTATCAAGGTATTTATTGATAATCTTATCGTAAGTACCATCTTTCACGATAGCAGCCAAACCATTGTTGAACATTTCAATCAACTCAGGATTAGCACCTTTTTTAACAGCAAAGCCGACTTCACCAGTAGCAATACCTTCAATTGGTGTTGTAAAGTTACGCCCTTGTTGGATAGCGTATAGAAGAACGGCTTCATCATCCATAAGAGCATCGATTGAACCAGAGTTCAAGCTGTCGTACATAGTAGAAGCTTCATCGTAAGCACGAACAGTAAAGCCATATTCACCAGCATGGTCTTCCAACCATGAGTAAGATGACGTACCATTTTTAGCTCCTACAGTCTTACCTTTGAGATCCTTGTAAGATTTAACCTTACTTCCTTTAGCTACAGCCAAACGAATGTTTGATGTGTAGTAAGGATCAGAGAAGTCAAAGATTTGTTTACGAGCATCAGTGATGGTCATACCAGCCAATACGGCATCAGCTTGGCTAGATTGTACAGCATTAAGTGATGCATCGAAACCAGGGTTTGTCAATTTGACATTGAAACCTTGGTTTTTAGCAATGGCATTGATGATATCGACATCGATACCTACATATTTACCTGAACCATTTTGGTATTCGAATGGAGCAAAAGATGAGTCCATTGAGATAGTGTAGGTTTCCTTAGCAGGAGTGGCTTTTGCGTTGGCATCACCAGTCAATTTAAGATCTGCTGAAGGTTTTGATGAAGAAGATTTTGATGAGTCACCCAACCATTTGTTCATGATTTTGTCGTAGGTGCCGTCATTCTTCATTTCCTTAAGAGCTTCGTTGAAATCTTTGATAAGATCTTCGTGTTTTCCACCTTTTTTAACAGCGAAAGCGAAGCTACCGATAGATTCAGGCTTAATGTTGATAGCGTAGTCTTTTCCTTGACCAATAGCGTATTTAACAACTGGTGTGTCGTCCATAGCTGCATCAACAGAACCAGAATCCAAGCTGTTGTTCATCAAGTCGCTAGTGTCAAAAGTTTTAACAGTGAAACCATATTTGCTAGCATTTTTATCAAGCCAAGTTTGAGAAGCGGTACCGTTTTTAACACCGACTGTTTTACCCTTCAATTGTTTGTAGTCGCTGACTTTATCGCTACTACGTGTGTAGATAACAATTGAGGTGTCGTAATAAGTGTCTGAGAAAGTAAAGACCTTCTTACGTGCGTCGGTAACAGTAGTACCGGCCATAAGGGCGTCAGCTTGGCCTGATTGAACAGCATTGACAGCTGCATCGAAACCAGGGAAGGTTTGGTTAACGTCCCAATTTTTACGTTTGGCAACTTCGTTGATGATATCAACGTCGATACCCTTGTAGGTCTGATCAGAATCTTTGAATTCAAATGGGGCATAGGCTGTATCTGAAACGACTGAGATAGTCTCGGCAGATACCTTAGCTCCGAAAACAAAGAAAACTGATATGACACTCAAGAAGAGTGTCAGAAGTTTTTTCTTCATTATAAAAAGTCTCCTTTATAAAATACCTTCCTATTCTATCAAAAAAAGGTCTTGTTATCAAACTTCTTGGAGTTTGATGTTAGGAAATATAACAAAGTTCGTTAGATATGAGAAGAGTTTTAGAAGAATTTGACAAGCTTGTGTCAATTAGTTACACTGTAATCGAATACATGTAAGATTTGTTACAGGAGCTAAAAAAATGAAGAAACGTATGCTTGAGAAATATACTAGCCTATATGATAAAGTCCCAAGTTGGCTGATGATTATGCTGTCCTGTTTTATTGCCTTTGGTTATTTCCTTATAAGTGGATTTCTATCAGGGATTGTTGTGGGAATTCCAATGGCTATTGTTCTTTCGTTCTTAGTATTAAATGGCAACATTCAGTTCCAAGATATAAATACGATTTCCTATAAATTGTTTTCAACCTTGTATTTTCAGTTGGGAGCCTTTGCCTTTACTGCCTTAGCTATCTTTTTCTGGGTTAAAGTTGTTGAAAAACGTCCCATTCGTACACTTGGATTTTTCAAGGGTCATATTTGGTTGAACTTGCTTAAGGGTTGGGGACTTGGAACTTTGCTCTTGTTAGTTAGTTTCCTTGGGACTTATTTACTAGGCGGTTTAGAATTTGTGAAGGTAGACTTTTCGCAGAAAACCCTCTTATACATACTTTCCCTAATACCTTTCTGGTTTATCCAAGGTGGAACCGAGGAACTGGTGACACGTGGTTGGTTGCTTCAGACGGTGACTAATAGATTGAACCTTTCTTGGGGAATTGCTATTTCAAGTTCTCTCTTTTCAATGCTACACTTGGGAAATCAAGGAGTTACCGCCTTGTCTCTAATCAGTATTGTTCTAGTGGGTGTTCTCATGGCTCTTTACATGCTCAAGACAGATAATATCTGGGGTGTTGCTGCCCTTCACGGTGCTTGGAACTTTGCGCAAGGAAATCTAGTTGGCGTGTCAGTTAGTGGACAGAATGCAGGCGGCAGCTTATTGCACTTTCAGGCCAGGTCAGGTGTACCTGATTGGTTGTCAGGTGGTGCCTTTGGTCTAGAAGGGAATATCGTTACCTGTGTGGTTCTGTTGGTAGGTATCATCATCCTTCGATTACAATTGAAGAAAGAAAACTTTTAAGGCTGAGTTCAAAAACTCGGTCTTTTTATTTCTGTGTTAAAATAGAAGAAAAGTTTGTAAAAGAGGAAGAGATGATAGTTAAGATTGAGCAAGGTATGATTTGGGTACAGATTGTCTATGGACTTATACTTCTTATCGCTTCCATCGGTTTATTCTGTTGTTTTCTTATAGATGATTATCGTTTTGGGAATTTTGTGGATAACTGTGTTGCCTTCCTCGTTTTACTAATATTTCTTCATGCTCTGACTAACTTAGTTGATGGTATTGTGAGACTTAAAGGTCATAAAAAAATTTTGGAAATTAACAATGATACCTTTATTTATTATGGAAGATTATGTGGACGGGTCACCTTTGAGATTCCGCTGTCTGAGATTGACTTGGTTATGAAGGATTGGTCAACGCCAATGGATGATGCCAAACACTCGTCGACTATATACTATATTCTAAAACGTATCGATGATTTCGGGAATATAAGGTCTTGGGAAAGGAAGAGGTATAGAGTTTTATACATTTTTTTCAAAGATAGTAAAACGGCCTTGAAATATGATAAAAAACTCGGTTATCAGACACGAAGAAAGCGCAAATACGTTGCTGAGACACGAATGATTCAAATTCCGCTTACAAGTGGAGAAATCTTCTCCGACCAAGAGATGAATGATTACATAAATGAAAGGAAAAACAATGATAGATAGAAAAGAAGACAACCAATTTCATTTGGTTTCTAAATATGAACCTTCTGGGGACCAACCTCAGGCCATTGAAGCCTTGGTTGATAATATAGAAGGTGGGGAAAAGGCTCAAATCCTAAAGGGAGCGACAGGGACAGGTAAGACCTATACCATGAGTCAGGTCATCCAGCGCGTGAATAAACCAACCTTGGTTATCGCCCATAATAAAACTTTGGCAGGTCAGCTTTACGGAGAATTCAAGGAGTTTTTCCCAGACAATGCTGTAGAATACTTCGTTTCCTACTATGATTTCTATCAGCCAGAGGCCTATGTACCATCATCAGATACCTATATCGAAAAAGATAGCTCTGTAAACGATGAAATTGATAAGCTACGACACTCAGCAACGTCGGCCCTCCTTGAGCGTAATGATGTTATCGTTGTGGCTTCTGTTTCTTGTATTTACGGTTTGGGTTCGCCCAAAGAATATGCCGATTCAGCGGTTAGTCTTCGTCCTGGTCAAGAAATTTCTCGAGATAAGTTGCTCAATGACCTGGTTGATATCCAGTTTGAGCGAAACGATATTGATTTCCAACGTGGGAAATTCCGTGTACGTGGTGATGTGGTCGAAATTTTTCCTGCCAGCCGTGATGAGCACGCCTTTCGTGTGGAATTTTTCGGTGATGAGATTGACCGCATCTGTGAGATTGAAAGTTTGACAGGACGCAATCTCGGTGAAGTCGAGCACCTCGTTCTTTTCCCGGCGACTCACTTTATGACCAATGAAGAGCATATGGAAGAAGCCATCAAGAATATTATGGAAGAGATGGAAGCCCAGGTTAAGCAATTTGAAGCTGAGGGTAAGCTCATCGAGGCTCAACGTATCCGCCAGAGGACTGAATACGATGTTGAAATGCTTCGTGAAATGGGCTACACCAATGGTGTTGAAAACTACTCACGACACATGGATGGACGTAAAGAAGGCGAGCCCCCCTTCACCTTGCTTGATTTCTTCCCAGAAGATTTCCTTATCATGATTGATGAAAGTCACATGACCATGGGTCAGATTAAGGGAATGTATAACGGAGACCAGGCTCGTAAGAAGATGTTGGTTGATTACGGTTTCCGTTTGCCATCGGCGCTTGACAACCGTCCACTTCGACGTGAAGAATTTGAGAGTCATGTTCATCAGATTGTCTATGTGTCTGCCACTCCAGGTGATTATGAGATGGAGCAAACTGAGACTGTCGTTGAGCAAATTATCCGTCCGACAGGGCTCCTTGATCCAGAAGTCGAAGTTCGTCCAACCATGGGACAAATGGATGACCTTCTTGGTGAAATTAATGCCCGTACTGAAAAAGGCGAGCGTGTCTTTGTAACAACTTTGACTAAGAAGATGGCTGAAGACTTGACTGACTATCTCAAGGAAATGGGTGTCAAGGTCAAATACATGCACTCTGACATTAAGACTCTAGAGCGTACTGAGATTATCCGTGACCTACGTTTGGGTGTCTTTGATGTTCTTATCGGTATTAACCTTCTTCGTGAGGGAATTGACGTTCCTGAAGTTAGTCTGGTTGCTATTTTGGATGCTGATAAGGAAGGCTTCCTTCGTAATGAACGTGGACTTATCCAAACAATCGGACGTGCTGCTCGAAATAGCGAAGGTCACGTTATCATGTATGCGGATAAGATTACAGAGTCTATGCAGAAGGCCATGGATGAAACGGCTCGTCGCCGTGAAATCCAGATGGCCTATAATAAGGAGCATGGCATTGTTCCACAAACGATTAAGAAAGAAATTCGTGACCTTATTTCGATTACCAAGGCTAATGAAGCAGAAGTAGCAGAGGATACTGTGGACTACAGTGCCATGAACAAGAAAGAACGCCAAGAAGCCATCAAGAAACTTCAAAAACAAATGCACGAAGCAGCAGAACTGCTTGACTTTGAATTGGCGGCTCAAATCCGTGATATGGTTCTTGAGCTGAAGAGTATGGATTAAGGCTAGTTACATCACTTAGGCATTATAAGTAAGAAAGGAAATATATGTCACGTTCACAAGCAACTATTTTAACCAATATGTGTCTCATCGAAGATGGCCGTGGAAATATCGTCATGCAAATCCGCGATCCAAAGCGTTATTACTGGTCGGGAGCAGCCCTACCCGGTGGCCATATCGAAGCACATGAAGGTCTGGTAGAATCAGTTATCCGTGAGGTTGAAGAAGAAACTGGCTTGACCATCAAAAACCCTAAATTAGTTGGTATGAAGCATTTTTACACGACAGATGATGAGCGTTATCTAGTATTCCTTTATAGAACTTCGGATTTTGAAGGAAAAATCCATTCAACAGAGGAAGGCGAAGTTCGTTGGGTTGCTCGAGAGGAGGTAGCTAATATGGATTTAGCTTATGACATGCTCAATCTGCTACGTGTCTTTGAAGAAGACAATCTCTCAGAACTTTTCTATCGGGAGCGACTCGAAAATGACTTTATCCGAGAATTTTGGTAAGAATATGAACTATTTATTCAAATGAATGAATAGTTTTTTTGTCGTTAAAATCAGATAGGAGAGCTTTAAATAAGTAATTTTTAGATTTTGTAATGACGATAAAATTAATAAAAATGAAAACTTTAATCAATAAAAGTTCATTTTTTCATTGACAAATGCATAATAATGCATTATTATACTTACATAAGTTAATAAATATAGAAAAGAGATTGATTATGAAAACATGGAAAAAACTTTTGTTGGGATTTGCAGGGATCTTTGCTTTGACGACTTTAGCAGCTTGTTCTTCGTCGAAGGACACTTTGGAAAAGGTACAAGATAAAGGAACTTTGACAGTTGCTCTTAATCCACACTTTGCTCCTTTTGAATTCAAGACAATCCAAAATGGTAAGGATACGATTGTTGGGGCAGATGTTGAAATTGCTAAGGCCATTGCAGATGAGCTTGGTGTAAAAGTTAAATTCTCTGAAATGTCTTTTGATAATGTCTTAGCCAATGTTCAATCTGGTAAGGCAGACATCGCCATTTCTGGTATCTCAGCCACTAAAGAACGTCAGAAAATTTTCGACTTCTCAGATACTTACTATGAGTCTGAAACGGTGCTTGTTGTCAAAAAAGATGCGACAGGAACTTACAAACAAACAGGTGATTTTGCTAAAAAATCTGTAGCTGTTCAAAAAGGTTCTATTCAAGAAAATATCGCCAAAGCCAACTTGTCAGATGCCAATGTGGTATCCTTGGCGCAACCTGGCGAAGCCATCAATGAATTGAAGTCTGGTCAAGTTGAAGGAGTAGTTCTTGAAAAGGCCATTGCAAAAGGTTATGTAGACCAAAACAGCGACCTAGCTGTGTCAGACATCGCGCTCAAGTCTGATTCAAAAGATGCCTATGCTGTAGCAATGCCTAAAGGAAGCGATAAGCTAAAAGAAAAGGTTAATAAGGTTATCGCTAAACTCAAAAAAGAAGGTAAGATTGACAGCTATGTTCAAGATGCCTACACTCTTTCACTTAAGAGTTCTAGCAAATAAGGAGTTATCATATGAAGAAATTTTGGTTTATCCTTACAGCTCTAGTCGCTACCTGCTTTCTAGTTGCTTGTAGCGGAAGTCAGGGAGTAAGTCCTAAAACGATTAAGGAAAAGAAGAAAATTGTCGTGGCAACAGAATCAGAATTTGCACCATTTGAGTTCAAATCATTGGTTAACGGTAAAGATACGCTAGTTGGAGCAGACATCGAGTTGGCCAAAGCTATCGGTGAAAAACTCGGCGTAAAGGTTGAATTTTCCGTGATGTCTTTTGATAATGTTCTTGCCAACGTGCAAAGTGGTAAAGCGGATATCGCCATTGCAGGGATTTCGGTGACAGATGAACGTAAGAAGGTTTATGATTTTTCAGACAGCTACTATACGTCAGAAAATGTAGTGATTGTCAAAAAAGACAAGGTAAATGACTATACAAGCACTGATAGTCTCGCAAAACAAACTGTCGGTACGCAAAAAGGGTCTGTTCAAGAAACCGTTGCTAAGAAACAAATTTCTAAGGCAAGTGTCGTATCACTGGCTTCAAATGGCGAAATGATTAATGAACTCAAGTCAGGACAGCTTCAAGCAGTTGTACTTGAGAAGGCCATTGCAGAAGGTTATATCGCTCAAAATGATGATTTAACCCTTGCCAACTTTAACCTCAAGTCAGACGGTTCAGATGCTTATGCAGTGGCAACACGTAAGGGGTCAGATGACTTGCTTAAAGAAATCAATGCCGTCATCAAAGAGACTAAAGACTCTGGAAAATTTGACCAATGGTTAAAAGAAGCATCAACCTACAAACAAAGTAAGTAAATTAAAAACTTCTGAGCACCTGAAACGAGTCAAATTCAGGTGCTTTCATCAACGGCGGAAAGTCTCATTTGGTGTTGGCTTTGCTCACTCAAGGAGAGTCGCCAAAAATTCTTAAATCTAAATGGGGCAATACCCCATTTTTTATTGAATTCTCTGCTAAAAACAGTTATTATCAAAGTAGGTAAGTTTGTCAAAATAGACAAATGACATCGTATAGAGTGCTTAAGAAAAGCAAGGAGAAACTATGAAGCTACCACGTTTTGGTGTTGAAGAATGGCTGAATGTCCATGAAAAGTCTGCCATATATGATATCGCAGGAGTTTCAATTAAGGCCCTCACAATGGAAGAATTATTTGACTTATCAGGCCTTGATAAGGAAGCCTTTTTTGCTCAACTACTAAAGAAAAAGATGGATTACGGCTGGATTGAAGGGGCACCAGAGTTCAAAACTCAAGTGTCTAGCTTATACAAGGACATGCCGGTTGATAATATCCTCCAAACTAATGGGGCTACAGGAGCGACGATGCTAGCTCTTTATGCGCTTATTGAGCCTGAGGACCATGTCATTTCCATGTATCCAACTTATCAGCAGCTCTATGACATTCCTAAGTCACTAGGAGCAGATGTGGACCTCTGGGAGATTGAGGAGGACAATAACTGGTTGCCTGATTTGGACCAACTTCGCCGTCTGATTCACCCAAATACCAAGATGATCTGCATTAACAATGCCAACAATCCTACTGGTGCCCTTATGGATACTGCTTACCTTGAGGAGCTTGTGACTATCGCTAAAGAAGTAGACGCCTATATCTTCTCAGATGAGGTCTATCGCAGTTTTGACCAACCTGCACCTTCTATTGTGGATTTGTATGAAAAGGGCATTGCCGTCAACAGTCTTTCAAAGACCTATTCCATTCCTGGTATTCGTGTGGGTTGGGTAGCTTCTAACACTGAGGTAGCGGACATTCTACGTGACTACCGCGACTACACGATGATTTGTGCTGGAGTCTTTGATGATATGGTGGCTACCCTTGTCTTGGAAAATAAAGAGGCCATCTTGAAACGCAACCGTCAGATTGTAGAGGAAAATCTCGCCCTTATGGATGCCTGGATTGCCAAAGAGCCTAAGGCGTCTTGGGTTAGGCCTGCTAGTGTGTCAACTTCCTTCGTCAAATTAGATGTGAATCGTCCTATCGAAGATTTTGCCTTAGAGCTTCTTCAGGACTATGGTGTGCTTGTGGTTCCAGGGAACCGTTTTGACAAGGAGTCCCATGTCCGCATCGGTTATTGTTGTGATAAGGAAGTCCTTCAAAAGGGCTTAGAAAAACTGTCGCAATTTCTTAATAAATGTTGACAATACCACTAATTTTAAGTAAAATAAACGAGCAAAAATTATATTTATACAGGAGTTTCTTATGAAAAAACTATTCCTTGGAGCCATGGCTCTCCTTGCTGCTGTTACCTTGGTAGCATGTGGGTCAAAAAAAGACGCTTACGAATCTATTAAAGAAAATAAAAAACTTGTCGTGGCTGTCAGTCCAGACTATGCACCATTTGAGTTCAAAACTTTGGTAGACGGTAAAGACCAAGTTGTCGGTTCAGACATCAAATTGGCACAAGCTATCGCTGATGAACTTGGGGTTAAACTTGAAGTGACAACAATGAGCTTTGACAATGTCCTTTCTAGCCTTCAAGCTGGTAAGGCTGATATTGCCATCTCTGGTATCTCAGTGACTGATGAACGTAAGAAAACCTTCGATTTCTCAGATCCTTACTACGAAACACAAAATGCTATCATCGTTCGTAAAGATCAAGAATCTACCTACTCAAGCTTAGATGCTTTCAAGGGTAAAAAAGTAGCTGTTCAAAAAGGTACTATCGAAGAAGGCCTTGCTAAGAAACAGTTGAAAGACTCAACAGTCGTATCACTTACAGCAATGGGTGAAGCTATTAACGAAGTTAAGTCTGGCCAAGTTGATGCTGTTGACCTTGAAAAACCAGTAGCAGAAGGTTACGTGGCACAAAATCCAGATTTGGCTTTGGCAAGTGTTGCCCTCAAAGTTGACGATGGTGATGCTAAAGCAGTCGCTATGGCTAAAGGCAATGACAAATTGAAAGAAGCAGTAAACAAGGTTATCAAGAAATTGAAAGACAACGGTACTTACGACGAGTACATCAAGGATGCTTCTAAATATACAGCAGTTGAATAAAAGAGAGACTAGAGGATGACTCCTCTAGTTTTTTGTATGGCGAAGCCTCTGATAATCTCCAATAAGATTTAGAAAATAGCCTTGATGTCAAAAAATCTCAAACTTAAAATATATTTCTTGACAGAAAAAGACGAGTCTTGTATACTTGAATAGAACGTGTAAAATGTTACATTATCTTGAGGAGGTGAATTCAATGTCAAAAACAGTAGTACGTAAAAACGAATCACTTGACGACGCTCTTCGTCGTTTCAAACGTTCTGTGACTAAAGCTGGTACTCTTCAAGAGGCTCGTAAACGTGAACATTACGAAAAACCTTCTGTAAAACGTAAACGTAAATCAGAGGCAGCTCGCAAACGTAAAAAATTCTAATTAAGAATGAAATTAACAGAAAAATCTTGAGTCTTCTCAAGTTTTTTTCTTTTTATCGAATAAATAAGTCAGTTAGTAGTCCTGAGATACAAAAAAAATAAGACATCTGAGATTTCAGACGTCTTAAGTTTTATATGTTTTTAGTTGAACAAATAAAGATTATTTGTTTGCAAGAAGATCACGGATTTCAGCGAGCAATTCTTCTTGTGATGGACCTGCTGCTTCAGCAGCATCCTCAGCTTCTTTTTTGCTAAGAGCTGTTGCTTTGCTAGCAGCTTTAACAACGAAGAAGAGAGTAGTACCAACGATGATGAAGTTGATAACTGCGCTCAAGAAGCTACCGTATGCGATACCGTTCCATGACAATTTAGAAAGGTTCTCAACGTTAGCGGCCTTAACAACTGGGTTAAGGATAAGTGGTGTGATGATATCACCAACAAGTGAAGTGATAATAGCGTTGAAAGCAGCCCCCATAACAACGGCTACAGCGAGGTCAAGGACGTTACCCTTGAACAAAAAGTCTTTAAGTTCTTTAATCATTTTGACAATGAATCCTTTCTTTTATTTACTTCTAATAGTTTATCTGATTTTGTAAATCTTGACAAGAGATTTGCTCATGAAAAAATCGATTTTATTTTACTTTCATTTTTCATCGTGTTATAATTAGGGGTAATGCAATTATGGTAAGATAGGGGGCGATTAGATGGTAATTGATAAAGCTTTAATAGAAGATATTAAGAGTAGTACCAATATCGTCGACGTGATTGGTGAAGTTGTCAGTCTTAATCGCGCAGGTCGTAATTACCTTGGCTTATGCCCCTTCCATAAGGAAAAAACTCCCTCATTCAACGTTATTGAGGATAGGCAGTTTTACCATTGCTTTGGTTGTGGCAAGTCTGGCGATGTCTTCAAATTTTTAGAAGAATATCGTCAGATTTCTTTCCAAGAAAGTGTCAAGGTTCTGGCAGACCGCTTAGGTATTGCAGTTACGATAGATGCACCAAGACAGGCTCAGCAGCAGAATTCTCCTAATCAAGCTTTCTATGATCTTCATGAGGATGCGCTGAAGTTTTATCACGCAGTCTTGATGACGACTAAGATAGGAGAAGCAGCGCGTGCCTACCTCTATGAACGTGGCATGACTGACGATTTACTTAAGACCTTCCAGATTGGTCTAGCCCCTGACGAACCAGATTACCTCTATCAGTCTGTATCAAAAAAATATGACGAAGAGGTACTGACAGAATCAGGTCTTTTTAATCTTTCTGAAAGTAATCGTCTTTTCGATACCTTTAAAAATCGAATCATGTTCCCGCTTAAAAATGAGTTTGGAAAGACCATCGGTTTTTCAGGGCGTGTTTGGACTAAGGAAGATATTGAAAAAGGACAAGCCAAGTACAAAAATACAAGGGCTACCCGCATTTTCAATAAATCTTATGAACTCTACCACCTCAATCAGGCTAAGCCAGTGATACAGAAAACCCATGAGGTCTATCTGATGGAAGGGTTCATGGATGTTATTGCGGCCTATAGAGCTGGGCATGTTAATGCAGTGGCTTCTATGGGAACGGCTTTGACTCCTGAGCATGTCAATCGTCTTCGTAAGTTAACCAAGAAAATTGTTCTTACCTATGATGGTGATAAGGCTGGGCAAAATGCGATTGCCAAGTCTCTTGAGCTTTTATCGGATTTTCAAGTCGATATTGTTAAAATTCCAGATAATATGGACCCTGATGAATATCTACAGAAAACATCTGAAGAGGCTTTGGGTAAACTCTTGGTCGAATCCCGCATTTCAGATGTGGAATTTTGGATAGGACAGCTCAAGCCTGCCAATGTAGACAATCTTCAAGCAGAGATTGCCTATGTCGAGCAGATTGCTAAGATTATTGCCAAGTCACCTTCTGTAACGGCACAAAATTCCTACATTTCCAAGGTGGCTGACCTTCTGCCAGACTTTGATTTTTTCCAAGTCGAGCAAGCGGTCAATAACGAACGATTGACTATGAGGAATCAGCAGACGGCTCAATTATCGGCTGCTAGTAATAGTGCTTATGAGTCTTCAGCGTCAGGATTCAGAGGGACGGTCAAACTACCTTCTACACCTAAGATTACAGGCCTTCGTCGAGCGGAAAACCAACTCTTCCATCGCATGTTAAATCATCCGATGATTTTGAATGACTATCGCATGAGAGAGGAGTTTTTCTTCCAAACACCTGAGTTAGAGGAGCTCTATCATATTCTGAAGCAAGATGGTCAAATCGATACGGTGGCCTTGTCTGTACTTTCTCAAGAGGTGCAAACAGCCTATTATCAGGTTTTAGAGGAGATTTTGCCACCTGAAACCAGTTTAGAGGAAGTCCAGGCTATTGAAGAGCGTAGAAATCATTTTCTGAGGGAACAGGACTTCCGTAGGCAAAGTAAACAAATAAGAGAATCAAGTAACCACGGTGATGTGGATGCAGCGGTAGAAGCGCTGCAAATGCTCATCGACCAAAAACGAGATATGGAGTAACACATGGCAAAGAAAAAACAAAATACAGCATTTAACGTTCAAGTCGCTGATTTCATCCGTAACCACAAAAAGGCTGGTACAGCAATTGATGATGAAGTCACAGAGAAACTAGTTATCCCATTTGTTCTTGATGCTGATGGGATTGATGACCTTTTGGAACGTTTGACAGACGGTGGTATCTCTATCACTGATAAGGACGGAAATCCTTCATCTAAATATGTTGTTGAAGCCCCAAAACCAGAAGAATTGACAGACGAGGAGCTTCTTGGTTCAAACTCAGCTAAGGTCAATGACCCTGTTCGTATGTACCTCAAAGAGATTGGGGTAGTTCCTCTCTTGAGTAACGAAGAGGAAAAAGAATTGGCTATCGCTGTTGAAAATGGTGACTTGGAAGCGAAACAACGTTTGGCAGAAGCTAACCTTCGTTTGGTAGTCTCAATTGCTAAACGTTATGTGGGACGTGGTATGCAGTTCTTGGACTTGATTCAAGAAGGTAATATGGGGCTTATGAAAGCCGTTGATAAATTTGACTACTCTAAAGGTTTCAAATTCTCAACTTATGCGACATGGTGGATTCGTCAAGCAATCACTCGTGCCATCGCAGACCAAGCACGTACCATCCGTATCCCAGTTCACATGGTTGAAACTATCAATAAATTGGTCCGTGAACAACGTAACCTCTTGCAAGAGTTGGGACAAGACCCAACACCTGAACAAATTGCAGAACGTATGGATATGACTCCAGATAAGGTTCGTGAAATCCTTAAGATTGCTCAAGAGCCAGTTTCTCTTGAAACACCTATCGGTGAAGAAGATGATAGCCATTTGGGTGACTTTATCGAGGATGAAGTTATCGAAAATCCAGTAGATTACACAACTCGTGTGGTTCTTCGTGAACAATTGGATGAAGTGCTTGATACCCTTACAGACCGTGAAGAAAACGTTCTACGTCTCCGTTTTGGTCTTGACGATGGGAAGATGCGTACTTTGGAAGATGTTGGTAAAGTCTTCAACGTTACTCGTGAACGTATTCGTCAGATTGAAGCTAAAGCCCTTCGTAAATTGCGCCACCCAAGCCGTAGTAAACAACTTAAAGACTTTATTGAAGACTAAGATAGTAAATGGAAGGGGCCTGATTATTAGGTCCTGATTTTGGAGGAAAAGCTATGTCTGAAGTAAAATACACTGAAGAAGAAATTGAAAAAATCAAAGACCGTATCTTGGAAGCCTTAGAAATGGTCATTGACCCAGAGTTGGGGATTGATATTGTCAATCTTGGCCTTATTTACGATATTCGTTTCCAGCAAGATGGCTATACTGAAATCGACATGACCTTGACGACTATGGGCTGTCCTTTGGCAGATCTTTTGACAGACCAAATTTATGACGCTATGAAAGAAGTGCCTGAAGTCACTAAGACTGAGGTCAAGTTGGTCTGGACACCAGCATGGACTATCGAAAAAATGAGCCGTTATGCCCGTATCGCCCTAGGTATTCGTTAGGAGAAGGCTTATGAAAACACTGGCTATCGTTGTTCCTTGTTATAACGAGGAAGAGACCATCCATCCTTTTTTAGAGGCTTGTCAGGCAGTTGAACGACAAATGACCAATCAGTTGACTTTCAACTATTATTTTGTCAATGACGGTTCAAAAGATCGCACCTTAGAAGTTCTGAGACAGGTTTCAAAACAATTTGAAAATGTTCACTATCTCTCTTTCTCTCGTAATTTTGGGAAGGAAGCAGGCTTACTTGCAGGCCTTGAAGCAGCTGAAGGCGACTACGTCACAGTTATGGATGCCGATCTTCAGGATCCACCTGAACTTCTCATCGAGATGTATGCCAAAATCCAAGAAGGTTACGACGTTGTCGGGACACGACGTGCTGACCGCAAGGGTGAGCCACCTATTCGTTCACTCTTTGCTAAGGCCTTTTATTGGTTGATTAATAAAGTTTCTGACACAGAAATGGTAGACGGGGCGCGTGATTTCCGCTTGATGACTCGTCAAGTCGTTGATGCCATCCTTGAGCTCAAGGAAGTGAACCGCTTTTCAAAAGGGCTCTTTTCTTGGGTCGGCTTTGATGTGGCCTACGTCTCTTATGAAAATCGTGAACGTGTAGCAGGAGAAACCTCATGGTCTTTCTGGAGCCTATTGAGCTATTCACTTGATGGCTTTATCAACTTCTCAGAAGTACCGTTGAAGCTTGCCACATGGGCAGGAACCTTCTCATTCTTAATCTCTTTGGTTGGAATTGTCTTTGTCGTTATCCGAAAACTAACTATAGGTGGGAGTGTTGCAGGCTGGGCAAGCCTCGTCTCAATCATCCTCTTTATCGGAGGAATCCAACTCTTAGCCTTGGGAATCATCGGGAACTACATTTCAAAGATTTTCCTAGAAACCAAGAAACGGCCAGTGTATGTTATTAAAGAAAAAGGGTGAAGGAATGAGTGAAAAAAAGAAAACAATTAACGCCTTTATGTTAATTGTTCTTTTGTTTGGTCTAATATCATTGTTTGCAGCTTATCCTCTTTCAAATGGGGATGAAGGCTTCCATATGGCAAAAAGTTATTCTATGTTTTCCGAGACATTTCCTAGGGAGACCTCGGAAAAAAAATTAAGAGAAATTGAACTTATTGCTATTAGCCAACCTAAACAAATTTCTATAAGAAAATTTTATGGTGAAAAGATTAAAAGTGTTGCCAATGATGGAATTAAATTTAATGTTTTAACCGATCAAAATCTAACATCAAAAATAGATGTTGGGCATTTTATCCCCGCAATTGGTTTACTTATAGGAAGGATAGTTTATCCAAGTTATGGTGTAATGCTATTTTCTGCTAGATTATTTAATTTAATCTTCTTTTTGGGAGGAATGTATCTAATTTTTAGAAGGGCTAAGTTTGATCATCTGATTTTCTTGATGATATTTACTGTTCCTTTTATGCAAAAAATAGCTAGTCCATCATATGATATCTTTGCGTTTCTTGCTGTAGCAGCCTTTGGGACAAATTTCTTGTATTTGAGTCAGTTAAAAAAAGTATCAGATGTAAGGAAAGAAGATGTTGTTTATACAGTAATGACTATAGCATTGATTTTGTTAACAAAACTTAACTATATTTTTGCTTTACCAGTATTATTGGGGATTCCAATAGTATATAATCCTATATTATCAGCACTTAAACGTTGTTCTAGAATATCAAGAGTGTTATTAGCAATTGTAACTAGTTTATTATTCTTAACAGTTGTTTTATTTGTTCACAGAGTCTATAATATTCCCGATTTGATAAAAGTATTTTTCAATAATTACTTTAATGTTGCAACTATGGGTGGGAGGGGTGCAACATTATTCTCTGTAGTTCAGGATAATCTTCCGGATATAGTGAATATCTGTTGGATTGTTTGTTTAGTATTAGTAATGATGTCAACTCAAAAGAGTGGATACAGACTACCTACTGCTCTAGCTGGTCTAATAGTTTATCTATTAAATTGGTTTGGTATATTTTTAGGCTTTTATAGCTCACATCCTGAACATTTTTCTTTTGATGATCTGACAGGTAGATATTTACATGCATACATTATTTTTCTTATACCATTGATGTCCTGGTTAGGAATGAAAATGAATTTTAAAATATCCCCAAAAGCTAAGTATTATATTGCTATTTTTTCAACATCCAGTGTTTTAATATTATATTTAATTACAATTGTCTATAGAGGATTTATCTTAGGGATTACACCTGCGTGGAAAAACTAAGGATGAAAGCAGATTTTTTCTGCTTTTTTTGTTAAAATGAAACTGACATTATTGGAAACTACAAGGAGAAAAATATGATTCTAGTAACAGGTGCAAATGGTCAACTCGGAACTGAGCTTCGTCACCTTCTTGACGAACGTAACGAAGAATATGTAGCAGTAGATGTGGCAGAAATGGACATCACAGATGCTGCCAAAGTAGATGAAGTTTTTGCGGAAGTAAAACCAACCTTGGTTTATCACTGTGCTGCTTACACAGCTGTTGATGCTGCTGAAGATGAAGGTAAAGAGCTTGACTATGCTATCAACGTGACAGGTACTGAAAATGTCGCTAAGGCTGCTGAAAAACATGGTGCAACGCTAGTTTATATTTCAACAGACTACGTTTTCGATGGTGAAAAACCAGTCGGTCAAGAGTGGGAAGTTGATGACAAACCAGATCCACAGACAGAGTACGGTCGTACAAAACGTATGGGTGAAGAGTTAGTTGAAAAACATGTTTCAAGCTACTACATTATCCGTACAGCTTGGGTGTTCGGTAACTATGGTAAGAACTTTGTCTTCACCATGCAAAATCTTGCCAAGACTCACAAGACACTTACAGTTGTTAATGACCAACATGGTCGTCCAACTTGGACACGTACATTGGCAGAGTTTATGACTTATTTGGCTGAAAACCGGAAGGAATACGGTTACTATCACCTGTCAAATGATGCAGCAGAAGATACAACTTGGTACGACTTTGCGGTTGAAATCCTCAAAGAGACTGATGTTGAAGTGAAGCCTGTAGATTCAAGTCAATTCCCAGCTAAAGCTAAACGCCCTCTTAACTCAACAATGAGTTTGGCTAAGGCTAAGGCTACTGGATTTGTCATCCCAACATGGCAAGATGCTTTGAAAGAGTTTTACAAACAAGAAGTGAAATAAAAACCAAGGTCAGTTGAATTAATCTGAAATATATTTGGCTGCCCTTTTTCAATAGAGTTTTCAGGAGAAACTACGTATAAAAATGTCAGATTTACTCATTATTATCCCAGCCTATAACGAAGAAGGCTCAATTGAAAATGTTGTTAACAACATCATTCAAAACTATCCTCAATATGACTACGTTATTATCAATGACGGTTCCCGTGATAAAACTTCACAAATTTGCCATGAGAATCATTACAATATTGTTGATTTGCCAGTGAATCTCGGTCTTGCTGGGGCTTTTCAAACAGGTTTAAGATATGCATATGAGCATGGTTATAAAAAAGCGGTGCAATTTGATGCTGATGGTCAACACTTACCTGAATATATTCAAAGTTTGGAAGAGAAAATCAATGATGGCTTTGATTTAGTTATTGGTTCTAGATTTGTTACAGAGAAACGACCAAATTCTTTACGAATGTTAGGAAATATCTTGATAAGTTCAGCCATCAAACTTACCACTGGTAAAACAATCAAGGATCCAACTTCAGGAATGAGAATGTTCTCAGAAGATTTAATTAAAGAGTTTGCACTTAATATTAACTATGGTCCAGAGCCAGATACCGTTTCTTATCTCATCCGTAATGGTGTAAAAGTTGCGGAAGCACAAGTTAGAATGGAAGATAGACAAGCGGGAGAAAGTTATTTGACTCTCTCTCGTTCGATTAAATATATGACTCATATGTTTGTGTCAATCCTACTTATTCAAAACTTTAGAAAGAGAGGCTAGACTCCATGACTATTTGGTTTCAAATTGTTCTAATTTTTGTATCTCTAGCAACCGTTACCTTTATTCTTAGAGGGATTCGAAAATCTCAAGTCCAAATTAATGACTCACTATTTTGGATTTTCTTTTCACTAGTTTTACTTGTATTTAGTGTCTTTCCAAAAATAGCTGAGATAATTGCGAGAGCATTAGGAATTGTTTCGGCGGTAAACTTTATTTTCCTCTTTATCATTTTCCTTCTACTGATTAATCAATATCAATTAACAGTTCGCTTATCTAAACTTGATACAAAGTTCAAAAACTTAGTACAAACAATTGCCTTGAGAGGGAAAGATAAGTAAAAGAGATTATACAGTCGTTTTAGTTAGGGATGAAATATCTTAATGACTATTTAAATAAAAAAGGAGACAAATGACTTCAGAAAATCAACATACATTTGTTATATGTGCTTATGGAGATAGCCCATTCCTAGAGGAATGTATTTTATCATTAGTAAATCAAGAGTTGAAATCTCAGGTGATTTTGTATACGTCGACTCCTAGTGATTATATTGAAAACTTGTGCTTGAAATATAATATTCCTTACCACTCTAAAGTAGGAGGGGGAATAGGGAAAGATTGGAACAATGCACTTTCCTTCGTTAAAACGAAGTATGCTACTATTGCTCATCAAGACGATTACTATCTTCCTACTTACTCCCTAGAAATTATGGAGAAGGCAAGTAAAGTACCAGATTCTCTAATTATTTATTCTGATTACTTTGAGGAAAAAGATGGACAAAAAATTGCTAAAACAACAAATTTGAAAATCAAAACCTTCATGTTGAAAGCAATAAATATATTATCCTCAAATAAAATTTGGAGAAGACGAATTCTAGCATTTGGAAATGCTATATGTTGTCCTGCTGTAACCTACAATCTTGATAAACTCAAAGGTTTCCAATTTGATGAGAATTTAAAAGGGAATTTGGATTGGGTTGCTTGGTATAAAATTGGTAGTATGAATGGTTACTTCTCTTTTGTTCCGAAGGAGCTAATGTGTCATCGTATTCATCAAGAATCAGAGACTTCTAAAACAATTAGTGATAACACTCGTTCGAAAGAAGATTTAGAGACGTTTGAAATTTTCTGGCCTAAATGGATAGCACGATTAATAATGAGGCAGTATGTAAAAGCACAAAATTCTAATGACTAATCAGTAGTAATATCTTAGAAGCTTAAAATGCTACTTAAAGAGAGATATTATAAGTAATTATGTTTTCCATTCCTCTAAAAATCTTATGATATAATAAGTGGAATATTGTTAATCGAAAGAGAGTAAAGTACTTGAAAAATGTAACTCCCCAAAAAGTTTTTTTCTGGAATATCCTTGGTAGTATGTCTTCCGCAGCTGTTTCCGTAATCCTTCTTTTTATTGTTACTCGTGTTTTAGATAGTGCTTCAGCAGATATCTATAGTTTTGCATATGCTATTGCTAATTTATTTGTGATTGTAGCTAGTTTTCAAGTAAGAGATTTTCAGGCGACAGATATCAAAGAAAAGTATTCTTTTGATACTTACTTGATTGCTAGGATAGTTTCAAATATTTTAATGGTTCTACTTTTGATTGGTTATATCATTTTAAATCCTAATACACATGCAAATATAGGTATAATATTTTGGGTGTCTTTTTTCCGAGTGAGTGAAGCTCTATCAGACGTTTTTCAAGGATTATTTCAACAAAGAGAACGATTAGATATTGCAGGTAAATCATTGTTTTTGAGAAATACAATCTCTACTGTTGTATTTGCTATAGTTCTACTTGTTTCAAAAAATCTCTTGTGGTCAGTAATATTGCAAACAATAAGCTCATTTCTTTTTATTGCTTTATTTGATTATACTAATTCAAGGTTATTCCATATCTTAAATTTCAGAAATGTAAAACCGCGCAAAGTTGTTAATGTATTTAAAGATTGTCTACCATTGTTTATTAATGCATTTCTATTAGTTTCAATTTACAATCAACCAAAGTATGCTTTAAATGATATTTATAATAAGGGATTAATTGGTAATGGTGTTCAAAGAGACTTTAGTATTTTATTTACGCCGATATTTGCAATGAATTTAATGATTATTTTTCTAAGACCAATGATTACACAACTTGCAGTGTTTCTTGAAGAAAAGAAAATTTCTCATTTTATTACGTATAAAAATAATCTATTTCGTATTTTATTAGGTACATGTACACTCATCTATATAGTTGGAGCTTTCATTGCTATTCCAGCATTAGATATAGTTTATGGAACAGATTTGAAACAGTATCAAAGTAGCTTTTTAATTTTATTGATGGGTGGTGTTGCTAGTACCTTCTCAACTGTGTGTGATAACATTCTAACAGTATTTAGAAAACAACACTATTTAATCATTTCTTTTGTAGTTGGTTACTTGGTTTCGATAATGACTGCAAGAACACTTGTGTTGAAATATGAAATATTGGGTGCCTCACTATCCTTTTTGTGTGCTATGATTTCATGGTTAATTGTATCGTTAGTAATTTATTTTATTACGAGTCCTTATACTATTTTTAGAAAGAAAAAATAATATGAAATTTTCAATTGTGGTAGCTGCTTATAATGTTGCAGATTACTTATCAGAGTGTATTACTAGCTTAGCAAATCAGAAATTTCAAGCATCAGACTATGAAATCCTTATTATTGATGATGGTTCTACAGATGGCGTGACAGGAGAACTTTGCGATAAGTTAGCTTCTAAATACAAAATGGTAAGGACAATTCATCAAGACAATGGGGGATTATCTGCAGCTAGAAATACTGGAATTAAACACTCTAAAGGTGAGTTTATACTCTTTGTTGATGGTGATGATTTTTGGAGTAATCTAGAGTTCCTTGATAACTTATCTAGAAATATTGATACCTATAAAAGCGATGTAGTAATTTTTTCTTATGATAAGTATTATGGAAAAGATGAGAGTGCTAGAATTGATTTTAACTCTGTTCCAGAGTCAGGAAATATTGAAGAAAACGTTATTGACTTGGTTAGGAATAGTGTTTTAACGGCTCCAGCATGGAACAAATGTATCAGAAGAAATTTATTTGTTGAGGAAACTTTAGATTTTCCTGTTGGATTCCTATCAGAGGATTGCTTATATTGTTCATATCTTTTAAAACTAACTGCGAAATATTCTATTTTGAATATAGAATCTTATAAGTACAGGCAGAATCGAATTGGAAGTATTACTAATGTGGTTAAAGAAAAAAATGTATATGACATATTAAAAAGTATAGATATAGGTTTAACGAATATTGGAGAATGTAAGAATAATGTTCGTAAAGCGATAAATATTTACTTTGCAATTTCATATATCTCAGTCTTACCATATGTAAGTCAATATATTTCAAATTCTGAGATTATGTATCTGTTAAAAAAATACAAGTATCTTTTGTAATTTTCAAATGAAATAAAGAATAGTTCGTTTAATTTAACCGGTAAGATTACAAGATTATTAGGTCTAAGATTATCAATCATTTTATTACCAAAGCTATTGAGAATATATAAAACAATGTAATAGTAAAATTTTAAGAGGAGTATTAATGTCTAAACCAGCTATTTCAGTAATTATTCCGGTTTATAATGCACAAGAAGGACTCGGTCAGTGTATTGATTCACTTTTAGATCAAACATTTTCGGATTATGAAATTATTATTTTAAATGATGGCTCTACCGACAACTCTTTGGAAGTAATTCAAAACTATGCTTCAAAAAATGATGGTATTAGGGTTGTAGATAAGGAAAATGAGGGTGTAGCTAAGACTAGAAATCGAGGGATAGCCCTTGCAAAGGGTGAATACATAGTCTTTATTGATAATGATGATTTTATTGCTCCAGATTACTTAGAGTGTTTTTATAAGGCGATAGAAAAGGAAAAATTAGATATTGTTATTGGTGGCTATAAACGTGTTAACAAAGAACATAAAATTCTTTTCCAACAAGATCTATCTCAGACTGATTGGTCAAAATATATAGTGGTGGCACCTTGGGCACGTATCTATCGCACTTCATTTTTAAGGGAAAATAATATTCAGTTTTTTGATTATCCAATTGGTGAAGATGTTATCTTTACTTTAACTGCCTATAATTTAACTGATAAAATAAAGGTAATTGATTACAATGGGTATAATTGGTTCTTTAATGAACGAAGTATTTCAAATACTTCGCAAAGAGGTTTTAACCCTGAAATTGATATAATTTATTTTTTAAGTTGTTTAAAAGAGGTTGCAGGAGATTCTGAATATATAAAATATTATGTCAAACGATATTATATTTGGTATTTACTCTTTTCTGGGAAAGCTGCATCAAGTAAGCAATTTGTTGAACAACATAGGAGAATACAGGATTGGATTCGTAAAGAAAATTTTAGATCAAAACTAACACCATTTTCAAAATCAGTAAGGGGAGAGAGAATCCAGACTAAGATTTATGTTGTGATATTTAGGCTGATAGAACATTTGAAATTGGTCACATTATTTTCAAAGTTCTATTGTAAAGGGTAGTATTTATCCTCACAAAGCAGAGTAATTCTGCTTTTTTCTTTGTCTGTAGTAGGGGGATTTTTTGTCCAAACTATAGTATAATTAAAGTGGTATGCACTTTCAAAGATTACTACTTTAGTCAATCTTTGAAGCTTAGTAATATTAGTAATTTTCAGGTACTAATTGATGTTTTGTTAAACAAAATGGATGGAAAAATGAATAATTTAATCTCAGTGGTTGTGACTTGTTACAATCATGAAAAGTATATTGAGCAATGTCTGCGAAGTGTTTTTAATCAGACCTATACTAATATCGAATTAATCGTTTTGGATGATGGTTCGACGGATAATTCAACTCAAATTATCCAAGAGGTTTTGAAGGATTCACCTTTTGGGACAAGATTTGAAACTCATGAAAACCTTGGAGTGGTAAATAATCGAAATTTAGGACTCGAGCTTATTAGAGGTGATTATTTGCTATTTGTAGATAGTGATAACTACCTCGATGCGGATTATGTGGAACAGTTGTACAGTAAGTTGACGGAAACAAATGCTGATATTGCGTACTGTGATCTTTTTAATCCAGAAAAAGAAGAGTTCTACCTTAAAAGCCGTGAATTTGACCTAACTGCCTTTCTAAATGCTAGTTTTATTGATAACTGTTCTTTGATTCGTAGAAGTATTATTAAAAATGCTCGTTATGATGAGATGTTAAATCGTAAAAAGCTTGAAGATTATGACTTTTTATTGAACTTAATCATTAATAACGGTGCTAAAGCGGTATATCAACCAAGTACCAAGCTTAATTATCGTGTCTTTGAAACAGGATCCATTTCTGGACGGGACTCTGTTCGCTACCATTATGAAATCTATCTTGATATTCTTGAGAAGTACCTTGATAAGCTTCCTCATGAAATTTACAAGGCAGTTTGTGAGAACCTCATGGTTTTGGAAGAGCGGTTGGATAGCTTGCTTAAACATCACGATGATGTGACAGACTATGTTGATCGCTTGAAAAAAGATCGTGATCAACTTGAACGAAGAAAGTATACACAATCTAAGCAATTGAAGGATGCCCATAAAGAAATGGAGCTTATCCGAAGTTCACTGTCATATCGTTTAGGTAACGCCCTTATTACACCTATAAAGACAGCAGGAGTCATTGCTAAGAATCCAAAGGCTATTAAAAATTATTTGAGAGCTTTAAAAGTCAAAGTGATACAGTTACGTCGTCGAATGACACCTCTTAAGGTTCGCCAGTTACGACGTCTCAGAAATAGTCAACGCTCCGCCTTGTCACATAATGGTAAGAAAGCACTGGTTTATGTTATTTTTGAGTCTGAAGCTCGTCTTCAAGAATACAAATTACGTTTCTTACAAGCCATGGCTCCATTGGTAGATGATGTTATTGTCGTTGTCAATGGACAGCTTCACGATGATGATATTAATACCCTTGAGGCCTACGGTAAGGTTTTGACTCGTGATAACAAGGGATATGATACTGCGGCCTTTAGAGAAGGGATTTTTGCCTTTGGTAAAGACAAGCTTAAAGATTACGACCAGCTCCTCTTGGTGAATGATACTAACATTGGTCCGATGAGAGATTTGTCTCAAGTATTCCAGGAAATGGCTGACAAGCAGCTAGATTTCTGGGGAATTTCTTTTGGAGAAGAGCAAGAAGATGTTACTAAGGAGAATCCTTATGGCTACATTCCTAAGCATCTTCAATCTTATTTCCTAGTTATTGAAAAGCTCATGCTAAACGATGATGACTTTTATGAGTATTGGACACACTTGACGGATACAGATTCTCGTGATAAAGCTATTGGTCGACATGAGACACGTTTTACCAAGCATTTTGCTGATTTAGGTTATCGTTATGATGCGGTTGTGCAAGAATACGAAGATTCTGCCATGTATATCCACCCGCTTAAGATGCTCGAAGCAGGTAGTCCTTTGGTGAAATACACGGCTCTGAAAAATTATGATGAAGACCAGTTCTTGTGGCAAGGTCTGGACCGTGATTCGGAAGTCCCTGACTTGTTAGAGTTTGTCGCAGAAGAAACAGACTACCCAGTGTCGATTCTGGAAGATATTGTAAATAAATTTAAGGCGGTTCCACGTGATCAATATATTCTATTGATTGATGGAGTTGAAAATATTATTCCGCAATGTACCCGTTATCGTGTCTTAAACAAGGCAGAACAATTACGTAAGCATGGTTTTGCAGTCAAAGTTGTTAACCTATCTGATTTCCAACTATCGATGGCTCAAAACGCTAGTCACATCATTATCTACCGTTCACCAATCTCACCTGAACTTTTGCGTCTCTGTCATTTAGCTAAGGAATATGGAAAACCTGTCTTCTTTGATATTGATGATTTAGTCTTTGATACGGTTTATACAGACCAATTGAGTTATACGCAAGGGCTTAATTCGGTTGAAAAAGGAAACTATGATGCAGGTGTTCGAAATTATGGTTATATGCTAGAAAACTGTGATGGTGCCATTACTTCGACTAACCAGTTGCAGGAGGAGCTGTTTAAGTATCAAAGTAAGGTTTTACTTAATCGAAACTTGGCTTCTGATGACTTAATCGCTATTAGTAGTCAATACATCAAAGATTACTCTCAAACATCCGATATTGTTAAGATTGGTTATTTCTCTGGTTCCATTAGTCATAATGAGAATTTTGAATTGATTAAACCAGCTATTAAAGAATTGCTTACAAAATATAGCAATGTCCAATTACATATTGTCGGGATTTTGGATATTCCGCAAGATATGAAGCCCTTTGAAAATCAAATTGTAACTCACGATTATGTGGATTGGGACAAACTACCTGCCTTGATTAGTGAAGTTGATATTAACCTAGCACCGCTTGTGGATTCTATATTTAACCGTGCGAAGTCGGAGATTAAGTGGATTGAAGCTGCCTTGGTGAAGGTACCTACAGTAGCAAGTAAGATAGGAGCTTTTTCAGATGCAGTTGTTGATGGTGAAACAGGATTGTTAGCTACCGATGAAGAGTGGTTTGACAAGCTTGAAGCATTGGTTTTATCTCCAGAATTAAGACAGAAAATTGCAGATGCTGCTTATCGGGCTGTTCTTGAAAACTGTACCTTAAGCAAGAAAGATGATATGGTGACTTATTTTGAACAGAATTAAACAAATAAAAGTTGAAAATTTATTTTTCATCTTAGCGACGATTTTTATTTTCTCATTTATGTTTGTATTTCCAATTAATCGTGTGCCAGATGAAACAAACCACGCGCGTATGACTTGGGAGACCTTCCATAAACCAACCGAGACATCGTTTAAATGGATGGATGAGATTCCAAGTAATGATAAGGTTAAGTTAGCGGAATATAAACAGATTTTTGCTCAAAAGATTGATATGAGTAAAGAACCTTTTCAATTTGGTGTGAGTTTAAAAACAATCTCCTTTATTCCACAGCTGATAGGGATGACGATTGGAAGTTGGATTAGTCCCACAGTTGGAATGATTATCTATATGGGGCGTATCTTTAATGCACTGGCCTATATACTAGGAATTTACTTTTTAATACGTTATTTCAAGTATGGGAAAACAGCCCTAATGTTTATTTCGCTGCTACCAATTATGGTTCAGCAAGCTTCATCACTTTCTTATGATGTGATGAACTATTTGGAAGTGATGTTAGCTCTTGGTTTTATCACTAATCTTGCCTATTCTAAACGTTTTACCAATCGTAATATTATCCAGGTGATAGGTCTAGCAATATTGCTTCTAGCAACCAAGCCAAATAATGTTTTATTGTTGGGATTGATTCCATTTGTACCGCTAGAGTTTGAAGGTGTTCTTGCTTTTCTAAATCGTCCAGTGCAAGCTATTAAGACCTTTATTTCAAAATATAAAGTAGTCTTCTACCTTCTCTTTGTAGTAGGTGTCGTGGTGATTCTGCAATTCTTAATGAAGAATCAGGGCGGTCTACGTAATTATGGCGAGGTTTTGCGTAATACACTCTTTAATCCTGAGTTGAATGACAATTTGAATGGTATTTTGTCGCTTGGTATGTTCGGTTATCTTGGTAACCTTACTTTGCAAATGCCACTTTGGTTAATATTTATTGATATCGTTGTTCTTGCTATTTTATTCCTATCAAGTAAGAAGGATTTCTTTACAAAAGACTTTGCTAATGCATCCTGGATTCTCTTCCTACTAGAGGTTCTAGCTGCTGTTACAGTAATGTATATGCAGTGGACACCAGTTGTTCTTGGTCAGGGAGCTAATATATCTGTTGGTGCTCAAGGTCGTTACTTCACGCCATTTATCATTCTTTTGTTGCCACTAGTCGCCAACACAGCTAAGATTGATTTATCTCGACAGAAAAAATTGAAGATAGCAACCCTGACTTTAATTGCTAATTTCTTGGTCGCTATGTATTTGATTCTTTTCCATTACTGGGGGGTATTTGCATAATTTATGACTAAAACAATTTTATTTATTTCTCCGACAGGGACTCTGGATAATGGTGCCGAAATTTCGATAGTCAATCTTATGAAATTTCTTGTGGAAAAAGGTTATCGTGTGTTAAACGTTTTCCCTAATTACAAGGTGCCATCTCAAGAGGAGTATCAAGCAGAACTTCAGAAAGCAGGAATTGAGACCTATGGTCTTTCGGCTGTCAAATGGTGGTGGGAAGAAGCACCAGGTGGTTCACCGGGTAATCATTTTTTGCGAGTGAAATCTTATAATAAGAATGTCAAAGATATTCGAAATATTATTGTGGAAAACACGGTAGACCTTGTTATTAGTAATACAGTCAATGTGTTTCAAGGTGCACTTGCTGCAACTTTTGAGAAGGTCAAACATTTTTGGTTGATTCATGAATTTCCTGAGGGAGAATTTGGTTACTATAAAGAAAAACTTGACTTTATAGACAAGTTTTCTGATGAGATTTTTGCTGTAACAGGAGCGTTGACAGAGGATTTACAAAAGTATTTTCCAAATAGGAAGATTTATTCCTTTGCACCTTATACTCAAATTGAACCTAAAGAAGGGCTGGGAACTGAATCCAACGACCACCATCGTATCGTTTCAGTTGGTCGCTTGACTCAGAGAAAGAATCAGCTTGAGTTGATTAAAGCTTTTCAAATGCTTAATCTAGCAGGCACTGAACTTGTATTTTTAGGTGCATGGGATGAGGATTATAAACAACTCTGTGATGATTATATTGTAGAGCATAATTTGAAAAATGTTTCATTTATGGGATATTTAGATGATCCTTGGTCAGAGATTACTGATAAGGATTTAGCTGTTTTCCCGTCGAGTATGGAGACGTTTGGTCTGGTTTATGTAGAGTCTGTTTTAAATGGTATTCCAACGATTTTATCAGATAATGCGGGACATAAATCAGCCTTCGAGTATATGAATGAGCAAGGTCATATCTACCCTTTGGGTGACTTGGATACCTTAACTAGCATGATTTCAGAGGTCCTTGGTGGATTTGACCAAGAGAAACTTGAAGCAGTAAAAGCTGTTCCAAGTTTAAAAGAGAGATACTCTCTAGAGAGTGTCTATGCTAATATTACTGAAAAACTTGAGGACGATGAATTGTGTCATAAAAAAGTAAATCAGAAAGATATCGATTTTTTAAACAACCGAAAAGCACTAACGAAGAGTGTGAAATCTGCTGTAAAAAAGTTATTTCAGCTTAAAAAGATGAATTAAGGTAAAATCTCGTTATCTATGATTAAGAATGAAAAGGCCATTTTGTTCTGACCCCAAAAAGTTAGACAAATAATTTAAGCAAAGGATTTAGTTCTGTATTGTACAGGACTGAGTCCTT
>NZ_JACLQV010000014.1:0-63544 GCF_016648915.1 Streptococcus sp. 3.1
ATCAGAATTCTTATTAAAATTCTGATTCAGAATGAAGACAAACATCGTTTTTGATGTTTGTCTTTTTTTATATTCACACTTAATTCTCCCATAATCCAATAATATTGAGGTATTTGGATAAAATAACAGGTCTTCCCTACCATTATTTTTACCAATTTTTTGATATTTAGACATGCCAAAGTAAGCCCAACCTTATCTTCCATTTTGGACTTTCCTTTTTTCTAGTATAACGCAAGTTATGATATTCTTTAGCTGTTCCGAATAAACGTTCTATCATTTCTTTCCGGTGTTGGTACCGTTCCTTCATCCCACTTTGATGACGGATATCTTCACAGACTTCTAGGGCATCTTTCCAAATATGACGCACAACAACTTTTTGGTGCTGGCGACTTTCAGTACAAATCGCTAACAAGGGACAGGTTCTTACAAATTTTGGGATTACTTTTATATTCTCTATAACCTTCACGTGTCGTTGTACGGTAAGTTAATACCTGGTTCTCTGGACAAAGATAGCAATCAAAATGCTCGTCATAGACAAAGTCTCTAGGACGTAGAAAGCCTCTCTTACCTCTTGGCCTAGTGTAAGGAAATACTGGCGTAATACCTTTTTCTAAAAGAAACTTGGCAATACTAGGTGTTTTGTAGCCTGAATCCGCAATAATGAATTCAGGGGAGAAGGGTTCTAACTTGGCGAAAAGAGCAGGAAAGGCCTGACTATCATGGATGTTACCTGCTTCAACTGTATAAGCCAAGGCCCAACCATGTTTATCACAAGCTACCTGAGCATTATAAGCGAAGACTTCCTTGTGTTCTCCCTTGTGAAATCAACCACTATCTGGATTAGTCGTTGATTGTTTCTTAGATTTAGCCTCGCCTTTTTTTGGCGGGCTTTAAGAACTTTTTTGCATGCTTCTTCCTGTCTAAATTAATCTCAACATCCAGTTGTTCACTCATGAATTTAGCTTTTTGATCAACAACAACATTTTTGTACTGAGGAGAAGTATTGGAGGAATTTGTTAAGACTTAATTTTTTCTTGTTTATAAAAATGTTAGATCAGTTACAAAGCCACCAATCCTTAAATTATGAGACTTGTTAAAAATAGTGTACAATGGTTTGTTGTTAATCCAGTCAAGAAATTGTTTGGTCGTAGAAGAGGAAGGAGAAGATGACAATGAAAATAAGCAATATTTTAGGGATTTTTGTAGGACTATTTTTAGGGCTGGTTACAGTCATGGGAATGAGCCTATTTACCTTTATTAATTTAAAATCTAACTCTGTTTATTATGCTCAGCATATTCCTCATAAGGAGGGAACAGAGCCCGACATCATTATGCTGATGGAGAATATGGGTTGGGCCTATACACCGGAAATAGATGGTATTAGTTATGATGATGATGGGTCGTATGCTATAACTAGAGAAAAAGGAACTAAAACGTCTGTATTAGATCTTACAGGTGATACTCTATTTTTTCATTCGGAGTCAGATGATATGTATCTTCTTAATCGTAATTTTTCTATCCAAGATGCTTTTGACAAACGTTATCACAATATTAAATATAATCAACGAAAAGTCCAAAAAGAAATTAGAGAAACTGTTCAACCTGTGATTGATGCTCAGCCAAAACCATTATTCAATCTTCAGTGGTTGTTTAATTTAATATATCAAAGTAGGTTTAATTAGAGAATAAAATAGCATAGAAGTGTTTTGTAGGGACTCCTACCTTTGCTATTTGAAAGTAGTTTAGGTTGAGTTAAATAGTCGGGAGAGCGGTTCGATATAATAGGTCTATTTCCTGGCTATCTATGACGGCTAACCTTTGAAAACACCTCATTTTTATGCTACTATGAAAGTTATGAAAAAACAGTTACAAGGCTTGACGCAGGTGGAGGTCAAGCGGCGGATAGATGCCGGTAAAACAAATCATTTTAAAGCAAAAACTGGCTCCAGCAACTGGGAGATTTTTAGGCGTAATGTCTTTAACTCCTTTAATATGCTCAATTTTGCTATTTTTGTGGCCTTGATTGCTGTTCAGGCTTGGTCGAATCTCTTTTTCTTCGGAATCATTGTGCTTAATGCCTTTACGGGTATGATGACAGAGTTGCGTGCCCGTCGCATGATTGATAAGCTCAATCTCATGAATAAGGATCAGATCCGTGTGGTGCGTGATGGCGAGGTGACTTCTATTAATCCTCAGGATATTGTCTTGGATGATATCATGCTCTTGTCTGCGGGTGAGCAGGTGCCTAGTGATGCCGTGGTTGTTGATGGGATGGCTGAGCTCAATGAGGCTATGCTGACGGGTGAGAGTGACCTTATTCTCAAGAAGGACGGAAAGGAGTTGCTCTCAGGGTCTTATCTTGTGAGTGGTCAGGTTTATGCTAAGGTTATTAACGTAGCCGAGGACAATTACGCCAATAAGCTCATGCTAGAGGCCAAGACGCATAAGCCAATCGTGTCACGTATCCTCTATAATATGGATAAGATTGCTAAATTTACGGGCAAGATTGTGATACCGTTTGGGCTTGCGCTCTTTTTTGAGGCTTACTTGATTAAACAGCTCTCTCTTCAAGAATCGGTAGTTACCAGTTCGACAGCCCTTTTGGGAATGTTGCCTAAGGGGATTGCCCTTTTGACAATTACCTCTCTTTTGACGGCCGTTATTAAGCTTGGAATGAAACATATCCTGGTGCAGGAGATGTACTCTGTCGAAACCTTGGCGCGTGTCGATGTGCTTTGTTTAGATAAGACAGGTACAATTACGCAAGGAAAGATGACGGTTAAGGGGCTGAAACTACTGTCAGAGCGTTTCACTAAAGAGGAGTTGGAGCGCTTGCTTGCGGCTTATATGCAGCATAGCAAGGATAACAATGCAACGGCTCAGGCGATTCGAAATGCCTATGAAGGTCTGGAGCATAATTATCAAGTAGGCGATGTTATTCCATTTTCAAGTGATCGTAAGTGGGGTGCTATGAGCATTGATGGGGTCGGAACTCTCTTTTTGGGAGCGCCTGAGATGCTTCTTAAAGAAAATCCAAAAGCAGTCGATCAGGCGCAGGCTCGTGGTTCTCGTGTTTTGATCTTGGCATGGAGTCAGTCAGCGGTTGATACAGAGACCATGAGTTTGCCAAATGACGTTGAAGGCTTGACTTTGCTTGAAATTGCCGATCCTATTCGTGAGGATGCTGCGGAAACTCTGGAATATCTACGTTCAGAAGATGTGACGCTGAAGATTATTTCTGGTGACAATCCGGTGACGGTTTCTCATATTGCCCACCAGGCTGGTTTTGCGGATTATCAAAGCTATATTGACTGTTCTAAGGTTAGTGATGAGGAGTTGGAGGCTTTGGCTGAAGATACGGCAATCTTTGGCCGCGTATCTCCGCATCAGAAGAAGTTGTTAATCCAAACGCTTAATGCCAACGGGCATACCACAGCTATGACTGGTGATGGTGTCAACGATATTTTAGCACTACGTGAAGCGGACTGTTCGATTGTTATGGCTGAAGGGGATCCCGCTACACGTCAGATTGCCAACTTGGTGCTTATGGATTCCGAGTTTAAGGATATTCCTGAAATTCTATTTGAGGGACGTCGTGTGGTTAATAATATTGCCCACATTGCACCTATTTTCCTCATCAAAACGGTTTATTCCTTCCTTTTGGGGCTTATCTGTATTGCCAGTATTGTTTTTGGAAAGGCAGAGTACCTCTTGGTCTTCCCATTCATTCAGGTTCAGATGACTTTGGCGGGGCAATTTATCGAGGGTCTTCCACCATTTATTTTGACCTTCGAACGTAATATAAGACCTGTTGAGAAACATTTCCTCAGACGTTCGCTCCAGTTGTCTATTCCTAATGCCTTGATGCTGGTTGTCAGTGTTCTTATTTTCCATCTATCTCAGGTATACCTTGGTATGAGCAATACGGACATGCTGACGCTGTCTTACTATATGATGGGATCAACGGGTGTCCTTGCCGTTATTCGTGCTTGTATCCCCTTGAATAAGGGACGTGTGGCCTTGATTATTTACTCAGTCTTTGGTTTCTTAATCAGCTCTTACTATCTTCGAGATGTGATTGAAATTTCGACACTTAATAGCTACACCTTGCCAATCTATCTGGTAGCAATGGCTATCTGCACACCGCTTTTCTTCTGGATTAGCTACAAACAAGGAGCTTTCCAAAAAGCATAAGTCAAAACTCGAGCTTGGTAACAGGCTTGAGTTTTTTTGATACCTCAACAGTAGGAAAGACCTTGATGTGTATGAGGTATGGTACAATAGAGGCATGAAAACAGTAGGGCACTTGACACCAAAAGTCATTAAAGCTTTTGATTTGGACTACAAGCCTGGTGAAGAAATCACGCTGTCTGCACAACGTAAGAAGCATATGGAAAAACATCGCCAGGAATTCAGTGATTTTGATGCTACCTATGAACGTATTCCAGAGATTATTGCTCATCCGGACTATATCGGTCGCCATCCTAATGGCCAGTCCTTGGAATATATAAAACGTATTGATGGTAATGTTCTGGTAGCGGTCAGATTATGTGATAAACTTAATGTCCGTACCATGTTTGTGATTAAAGATTCTAAGCTGAAAAATTATCTAAATGCTGGTAGAGCTAAGAAAATGTGATATAATATAAGTAAGAAGTAACAACGAGGGCGGAAGAGGCAGCCGCCGCACCTTCGGGTCTGAAAGAGATGCAGGACTGTCACCCTGCCGTTGTTTATCATACCGAGAAGTCCCTTTTGGGACTTTTTTATTTTGTAAAGTGTGACGACAAGACTATCTCGCTCTCTGAATTAGGTATAGACGAATCTTATAAGGGAGGAATTGTCAAAATTAACAGAAAATTCTTGACATCTCTCTAAAAAGGAGTACAATAGTTAGTAAATCAGAAAGTAACTGGTCTTAGATTTTCAGGGAGCCTGCGGTGATTGTGAGTAGGTAATCGAGATGAGCGAACATTGGGCTGATTGGATGATAATGAGAAGGTAATACATATTCTTCTCGGTTGGCACCCCTTACCGTGCAACTCCTTGTTAGAGGAGATAGAGATGATGGTCGTTTTTTTGGAGACCGTTAACTGAGGTGGTACCGTGTTAAACTAGATTTAATGCCCTCACAGAGTTTTTCTCTGTGAGGTTTTTTGTTTACTTTTATCTTTAAAGAAGTGTTATGTCATTATTCAATGAAAGGTTGGGTATTTATGGATGCATTAAGCGATATTCGAATTGATATTGATAATATTGATAGACAGTTGCTTCGACTACTGGCCCAACGTCAAATACTTGTGGAAAAGGCAGGACGGCTTAAGCCCAAGGGAGACACGGTTGCTGTCCAGGCTAGTGATCGTGTTGCCCAAGTGATAGCAAACCGTCGTAAGGAGGCACTAGAGCTTGGCTTATCTCCAGATGTGGCTGAAAGTGTTTGGAGAAGCATGATTAAAGCATTTATTGCTTTGGAAGAGAAAGTGAACAAAGAATAATATGGTGCCAATACATCCTATAAAGGAGCCTTGCATCAGTCTTATTACTCTCGATAAACCAGTTTGAAAGGAAATATTATGAGAAAAATTTTACCAGCCGATACCTTAACACCAATCTTGGCTTATATGCGTGTTCAAGGGGAACACAAGGTTATCCTTGAATCTATTCCTCGTGAGAAGGAAAATGCACGTTTTTCTATTGTTGCCTACAATCCGGTCTTTGAAGTAACCTTCAAGGATGGTGTTCTTTATGAAAATGGTAAGGTTATTGATCAAGATCCTTTCGAATACTTGGACCAAGTAACAGTCAAGGGCATCAAGTCTGACCTACCTTTCGCAGGTGGTGCTATCGGGTTTGCAGGCTATGACATGATTGGTCTCTATGAAAATATCGGTGAGATTCCAGAAGATACGATTGGGACACCTGATATGCATTTCTTCATCTATGAGTCTTATTTGATTTTTGACCATAAGAAGGAAAAAGTTTATGTGGTTGAGGACAATATCTACTCTAGTCGTGACAACGATGCGGTGCGTCAAGCTCTTGGTCAGGTGGTAACCAATCTCCAGACTCAGGCACCAAACGAGTTTACACCTCAGGCCTTGCAAGCCTTGCAATTTTCAAATCATATCGAAAAAGAAGTCTTCATGGATATGGTGGCTAAGGCTAAGAAACTTATTCGTGAGGGAGACATGTTCCAATGTGTGCTAAGCCAACGCTTTTCAGCGGACTTTGAGGGAGATCCTTTGGATTACTACCGTAACTTGCGTGTGACCAACCCATCAAACTATCTTTATTTCTACGATTTTGGAGATTATCAGGTGATTGGTGCTAGCCCAGAGAGTTTGGTTTCAGTGAAAAATGGAGAGGTGGTAACCAATCCGATTGCTGGAACTCGCCCTCGTGGTACCAATGAGGCGGAAGACGCTGCTTTGGCAGATGAACTCTCACATGATGTCAAAGAAACTGCGGAACACCGTATGTTGGTTGACTTGGGACGTAATGATATTGGTAAGATTGCTAAAAATGGTACGGTCAAGGTGACCAAGTATATGGAAGTTGAGTATTTCCGCTATGTGATGCACCTTACCAGTGTGGTTAAGGGACAACTCTTGCCGGAATTGACAGCACTAGATGCGCTAAAATCAACCCTACCAGCTGGAACCGTGTCAGGAGCACCTAAGATTCGTGCCATGCGCCGTATCTATGAGCTTGAGCAGGAAAAACGTGGTATTTATGCAGGAGCTATTGGTTATCTGTCTGCGACAGGAGATATGGACTTTGCTATTGCTATCCGTACCATGATTCTCAAAAATCAAAAAGCCTATGTTCAAGCAGGTGCAGGTGTTGTTTACGATAGTGTTCCTGAAAATGAATTTTACGAAACGATTAACAAGGCGAAAGCTATGACAAGAATAGGAGATGCCCAATGATTTTATTAGTTGATAACTATGACTCTTTTACCTATAATTTGGCACAATACCTAGGGACATTTACAGAGGTAAAGGTCTTGCGTAATGATGATGAGACCCTCTATGAAGAGGCGGAAAAAGCCGACGGGCTAGTCTTTTCACCGGGTCCAGGTTGGCCAGCTGATGCGGGTAAGATGGAAGCCTTGATTAAGGATTTCGCTGGTAAAAAACCGATGATGGGGATTTGCTTGGGGCATCAGGCTATTGCGGAAACTTTTGGTGGTAAACTCGGCTTGGCTAAGAATGTCATGCATGGGAAACAAAGTAACATCACTTTTGAAACGCCATCGCCTATTTTCAAGGATATTGACAATGATGTTCCAATCATGCGTTACCATTCCATCGTTGTTGACCAAATGCCAGAGGGCTTTGATGTGACAGCTATCACAACTGATGATCAAGAAATCATGGCCATTCAGCATAAGGAGCTACCAATTTACGGTTTGCAATATCACCCAGAAAGCATCGGAAGTCCAGATGGGCTTAAGATGGTTGAAAATTTCGTAAAAATCGTTGCAGGCTAGTTGGACAGTCTTTAGACTAGATTTGTCTACGCTCAAAACCTCTCCTCGTGCATCAGAAAACATTGAACAGTTTTTAAAAGGAAAACAGATATGAAAGAAATATTCCTACAAATCTCAAACCGCCAAGACTTGTCTCAAGACCAAGTCCAAGCAGTTTTTGACCGTATTCTCAAAAATGAAGTCTCAGAAAGCCAAATTGCTGCCTTCCTTATGGGGCTTAAGACTAAGGGAGAAACAGCAGATGAAATCACAGGTATCGTGCGTGCCCTTAAATCACATGCGACTGTCTTGCCTGAGACCTTCACAGATGCTATGTGTAACTGTGGAACTGGTGGGGACCAGTCTTATAGCTTTAACATTTCGACTACTGTTTGCTTTGTCCTAGCAGCGGGTGGTATCCGTATGGCCAAGGCTGGTAACCGTTCGATTTCCTCTAAATCTGGTTCGGCAGACGTCCTTGAAGTCCTTGGAATCAACGTTGCGGCATCACCAGAAACCCTATCTAAAGCACTTGACGAGGTTGGTTTGGCCTTTATCTTTGCCCAAACCATGCACCCAGCTATGCGTTTTATCGGTCCAGCTCGCCAAGCTCTTGGGATTCCAACGATTATGAACTTGGTTGGGCCACTGGCTAATCCACTTGACCTTGAGACACAACTCATGGGGCTCTATCGTGTGGAATTGCAGGAGATTGTTGCTAATGCTATTCAACAGTTGGGACGTAAACGTGCGGTTATTATCACAGGTCCTGACAATATGGACGAAGCTGCCCTCTATGGCACTAACACCTACACCCTTTTGGAAGATGGTCACATCAGCCAGCACACTTTCACTTATGAAGATTTGGGTATGGAAAAGGTTGAGTTGTCTGACATCACAGGTGGCGATGCCAAGGAAAATGCAGAGATTCTCCTTAGTGTCTTGAAAAATGAAGCTAGTCCTTATCTTGAAACAACAGTGCTTAATGCAGGTCTAGGCTTCTTTGCCAATGGTAAGGTTGAGACTATTAAGGAAGGTGTTGAGCTTGCTCGTCAATTGATTGCGGACGGCTCAGCCCTAGAGAAACTTCGCCAACTCCAAGAGGTACAAGTATGAGTAAAGCCTTTCTCCCAACAATCTTAGAACAAAAAGAAAAAGAAGTGGCCCAGTTGGTCATGGAAGACTTGCAGCCCTTACGTCAGACCTATCGTCTTTATGATTTTCTCAAGTCAAATCAAAACAAGCTGCAAATTATTTCTGAAGTGAAAAAAGCTAGTCCAAGTATGGGTGATATTAACCTAGATGTGGATATTGTGGCTCAGGCCAAGACCTATGAAGAAAATGGTGCAGCCATGATTTCTGTTTTGACAGATGAGGTTTTCTTCAAGGGTGATATTTCCTATTTGAAAGAAATTTCGTCACAGGTGGCTATTCCAACCTTGGCTAAGGACTTCATTATTGATGAGAAACAGATTGTGCGTAGTCGTAATGCGGGTGCGACAGTCATTCTCTTGATTGTAGCCGCCTTGCCAGAGGCTCGCCTCAAGGAGCTCTACGATTTTGCGACAAGCCTTGGCTTGGAAGTCTTGGTTGAAACGCATAATCTGCCAGAATTGGAAGTTGCTCATCGTATTGGTGCTGAGATTATCGGCGTTAACAACCGTAATTTGGTCACTTTTGAGACAGATATCAACACCAGTCTTGAGTTATCAACGCATTTCAAGGACAAGCCTGTTTATATTTCTGAGTCGGCTATTTTTACAGGTCAGGATGCTGCCTTAATTGCCCCATATTTTAATGGGATTCTAGTAGGAACTGCCCTTATGACAGCTGAAAATGTGGCTGAAAAGGTCAAGGAGTTGCAAATTGACAAAGGTTAAAATTTGTGGACTATCGACACCAGAAGCAGTGGCAACTGCAGTTGAAGCAGGTGCTGACTACATTGGCTTTGTGTTCGCCAAGAGCAAGCGTCAAGTGAGTCTTGAACAAGCTCGCGAGCTGGCTAAAGGGGTGACTGGTCAGACAAAAATCGTTGGTGTCTTTGTTTCACCAAGTCTTGAGGAACTGGAAGAAGCAATTGGTCAGGTTCCCTTAGATATCGTTCAGATTCATGGAACTTTTGATGAAGACCTGATTCCAAAGATTTCAGTACCAGTTATTCGAGCTATTCAGATTTCAGATAGTGATTCTCAAGTCAAGAGCCAGGCGGATTATCTTCTCTTTGATGCTCCCATTGCTGGTAGCGGTCAGACTTTTGACTGGCAGCTTTTGGCTGATAAGCAGATTGAGCAGGATTATTTCATCGCTGGTGGCTTAACTGTGGACAATGTGGCAGAGGCCAAGGAGACTTTCCACCCCTATGCCTTAGATGTGTCCTCAGGTGTCGAGACAGATGGTCACAAAGATTTAGACAAGATTAAAGCATTTATAGAAAGAGTGAAAGCATGACATATCAACAACCTGATGCAAAAGGATTTTACGGAAAATTCGGTGGTCAGTTCGTTCCAGAAACGCTGATGACAGCCGTTATTGAATTGGACAAGGCCTATCGTGAAGCCAAGGAAGATCCAAGTTTCCAAGCGGAATTGGATGACCTCCTCAAAAACTATGTGGGACGTGAAACACCTCTTTACCACGCCAAACGTTTGACCGATTATATTGGTGGAGCGCAAATTTATCTTAAACGTGAGGACCTTAACCACACAGGTGCCCACAAGATTAATAATGCCCTTGGTCAAGTTTTGCTTGCCAAACGTATGGGCAAGAAGAAAATCATCGCTGAAACGGGTGCAGGTCAACACGGTGTTGCAACAGCGACAGCCGCAGCCCTTTTCGACATGGATTGTACAATCTATATGGGTGAGGAAGATGTTAAACGTCAGGCGCTTAACGTTTTCCGTATGGAATTGCTTGGTGCCAAGGTATTTAGTGTGACAGATGGTTCGCGCGTGCTTAAGGACGCTGTAAATGCTGCTCTTCGTGCTTGGGTTGCAGGTATCGAGGATACGCACTACATCATGGGATCAGCCCTTGGTCCTGCACCATTCCCAGAAATTGTTCGTGACTTCCAATCTGTCATCGGTCGTGAGGCCAAGCGCCAATATGCAGAGATTTCTGGCGGTAAATTGCCTGATGCTGTAATGGCTTGTATCGGTGGTGGTTCAAATGCTATCGGTATGTTCTACCCATTTGTTAATGATAAATCAGTAGCCATGTATGGTGCTGAGGCTTCTGGTTTGGGGCTTGATACTGAAAAACATGCCGCAACCTTTGCCAAAGGCCGTCCAGGTATTCTTCACGGAGCGCTTATGGATGTTCTCCAAGATGCTCATGGTCAAATCATGGAAGCCTTCTCTATCTCAGCTGGTCTGGACTACCCAGGGGTTGGTCCTGAGCACTCTTATTTCAACGAAATTGGACGTGCGACTTACGACTCTATCACAGATGAAGAAGCTCTCGAAGGCTTCAAACTTCTGTCACGTTTGGAAGGTATTATCCCTGCCCTTGAGTCTAGCCATGCCATTGCGCTTGCACAAAAAGTGGCAGCTAAGATGTCGCCAGACCAAAGCCTCATTGTCTGCCTCTCAGGTCGCGGGGACAAGGACGTTATGCAGGTTAAAGAACGTTTCGAAGCTGAAGCAGAAGGGAAATAAACCATGACAAAAACACTAACAAAACACCTACAAGCTATCAAAGACAGTAAACGTGGCATTTTTGTACCTTATATCATGGCGGGTGACCATGAAAAAGGTCTAGACGGGCTCTTTGAGACTATCGCTCTCTTAGAAAAAAGTGGTGTCTCAGCTATTGAGGTAGGTATTCCATGGTCAGACCCAGTGGCCGATGGTCCCGTTATTGAACTAGCAGGACAACGTAGTTTGGCCAAGGATGTGACTTTGACCGCTATCATCAAGAAGCTTCAAGAACAAAAAACACAGGTACCTTTGGTTATCATGACCTACATCAACCCAGTTTATCAATATGGTATTGAAGCCTTTGTTAAGGATCTTGCAGAGACATCTGTTAAGGGGCTCATTATTCCTGATTTGCCAGACGAACACGCCGACTTTATCACTCCTTATTTGAAAGACAGCGATATTGCTCTCGTGCCTTTGGTAAGCTTGACTACAGGTATTGACCGTCAGAAACAGTTGATTGATGGTGCGGAAGGTTTTATCTACGCCGTTGCCATTAATGGCGTTACTGGTAAGACTGGTAATTACCGTGATGACCTTGATAAACACTTGGCTAACTTGACTGCTCATGCTGACATTCCAGTTCTCACAGGTTTCGGTGTGTCAACAGAGGAAGACATCAAACGCTTTAACGCTGTGTCAGACGGTGTTATCGTGGGATCAAAAATTGTCCGTGACCTTCATGATGGTAAGGAAAAAGAAGTCGCTGAATTTGTTACATTCGGTTCACATTTTGAAAAATAGAAGATGGTACTCTCCAGAAATGGGGAGTATTTTTTCATCAAAATCATTCTTTGGAGCAATTTGATTTTCTTAGTTATCAAGCTTATAATATGGGTGGATTGTAGCGAATTAAATGTATCTCTTGTTTTTATTTTCGTCTTACTTATAGAAAGAAGGTAGACAAATGAAAGTATCATTGAGGGTAATACTAGGGGTCTGTTTCTTAATAGGAGCCTTACTATTCTTCTATCGGGGAGAGAATCATTATGCACTGATTTTCCTTTTGGTTGGTGCCTTGTATTTCTACAAGGGCTTGAGTTGAGAGTTAAGCTCGTAATCAGCTTTTGTATATCTCGTATCGAATGAATAAGCCTTTTTAGTGACATAAATGTCACTATTTTTTTCTTTTCGAAAACTATAGAATGATTTTATAGTTTATTTAGAGCTAAAAAAGTAAGGAAGAGAAGGTATCTCTGAACATGATTGATTATATTTCTTCATTCTTTGTATCACACAAGAAAGCTCTAGCAATACTCTTTATGATTATTTGTTTGGCTGTTATTTACCCTGATATGTTTAAATTTTTGTATGTTGAAGGCAGGGATTTTGGACGTAGCCTCGTTAACTCAGTCTTATCTTAGTAAAGTGTGGCACCTCTTAGGAGGTGTTTTTCTAATGCGTTGATCAAGTTGTCAGTGCTTATTGAAGGCTAGTATGTTCAGTGTTACAATAAGGACAATGAAAAAGAAAAGGTTTAGAAATCGCTAATGTTTAACAACAATTCCAGAATTATTTTCCTAAATAGGTTTTTGTCACTGATTATCGAGTATGGCTATGCGATAGCACTGAGCATTATCTTTTCTAAAATCTCGGTGGACTATGTCTTAGGGCTGTGGATTGCCAAATTCTTAGGAGGGATTCTTGCCAATGTGGGACATCAATTTGTAGGAAAAATCACAAATAAAAAATATGTTTTGATTGGTATTGAGTTGCTTAAGGCAGTTTGTTTGGCTTTGATCTATCTTGCCATGGGCAGTATTTTTGTATTTGCTTTGGTGGTTCTGACTGAAGTGCTGACAACCTACTTTAACAGTTTGTTGTCCTCAGCGGTGCCTGTGATTGTTAAAAAAGCCAACTTGCAAAAGTTTAACAGTACCTATACCATGATTGGGTCAGCTTCCTATTTCTTAGCACCTATGATAGTTGGTCTTTGGGGAAGCCTTGATTTAGGGAGCCTGTTTTTGGTCTATAGTGTGCTAACTCTACTTGCAACCCTCTTATTGTTTAAACTGGGACCAATCATTTTTGACCGTGAGAATGAATCAGAAGAGGAGGTTTCTTCCAGTCAAGGTATTTCTATTTTTGGAAGGCAGAGTGTCGTCCTTAAGATGGTTATGATGACTATACTCTTACAGTCAGTGGGTGTCTTATATGATGCTTATGAAGTTATCTTCCTGACCAAAGATGTCGGTATTTCTAGTCAGGCCTATTCTTTCTCTCTGTCCTTCTTGGCCATTGCCTTTCTAGCAACGAGTTCAATTCTATCTTTCAAAAGTCTCACTAAATACTCCCCTATGACCGTTTACTTGTTAGGCTCTCTTGTATATTTGGGTTATGTTGTCGTCTTTCCATTCGTACCTAATCTACCGACTGTTTTGCTTAGCTATATCTTTTTAGCAGTTGGCCAAACGATATCTGGAATCTCGCAAAATGTTTACCTGCAGGAGAAGTTGAATCCTCTACAGCTCAACAATCTTTATTTGAAAATCGAAGTCTTGAATCAGGTTTTGACAGGGATTGTTGTATTTGTTAGTGGTATGCTTATCAAGAGAGGTCTGCAGGTCACTACGATTTATTTAGGATACAGTCTTCCAGTCATTATACTCGTTTTGGGAATAATGCTTATGACTAAACTGTATCAGAAAAATCCAAAGGCATAATTTTTTGCCTAAGATAATGAAAGTCTTCCAAGGTCCTTGAAGTGATCTTGGAATTTTTAAACAAAATAAATCTACAAATGTAAACAAAACCCTTGACACGTTTTCATGATAGCGTTAAAATAAATCTACAAACGTAAACGAACAACAACATTCAGAAAGGAGCTATCATGCTGACAATTTCATCTGCGGAATGGGAAGTCATGCGAGTGCTCTGGGCTAAGGGGCAGGCGACTTCTTCAGAGATTATAGCGATTCTAGCTAAGAAGCTAGACTGGTCGGCTTCGACAGTTAAGACCTTGCTTGGACGTTTGGCGGACAAGGGTTACCTAACTAGTCAGCGTCAAGGACGAGGCTTTATCTATCAAGCTAGCTTGGGGGAAGATGAAGCGAATTTTCAAGCTTTAGAGGCTGTTTTTGATAAGATTTGCCTGACCAAACACAGCGACTTGTTGGGTCAACTCATCGAGAAGACGCCGATGACTCAAGCTGATGTGGATAAGCTGCAGGCCTTGCTTCTAGCAAAAGAACCTGTGGATCAGGTGGTGTGTGACTGTGTGCCTGGCCAATGTGCTTGTGGGCATCATATGGAGGTGATATAGGAAATGGCAAAAGAAACCTTTGTGGTTAATGGGATGACCTGTGCATCCTGTGTAGCCAACGTTGAAAATGCTGTTAATAAGTTGGATGGTGTGGACAAGGCTGTGGTTAACCTAACCACCGAAAAAATGTCTGTGGATTATGCTGGGGATAAGGTCAGTCCAGAAGCTATTGAAAAGGCTGTGGCTGACGCTGGTTATGAAGCCGAAGTCTACAATCCAGATACAGCCAAAAGTCAGGAAGAACGTGAAGAAGACAAGATTCACAAGGTGCGTGAGCGTCTCATTTGGTCATCAGTCTTCACCATTCCTCTCTTTTATCTAGCTATGGGGCCAATGGTCGGTCTACCTGTGCCAAACTTCTTGTCTCCTCATCATGCAGCTTTGACTTATGCCTTGGTGCTACTAGTTTTGACAGTGCCCGTCATGTGGTTGGGCCGTTCTTTCTATAGTAATGGTTTTCGTACCTTGCTCAAAGGTCACCCAAACATGGATGCCTTGGTAGCCTTGGCAACGTCGGCAGCCTTTCTTTATAGTCTCTATGGTACTTACCACATTTCATTGGGGCATGCACATCACGCCCACCAACTTTATTTTGAGTCAGTGGCTGTTATCTTGACCCTGATTACTCTAGGTAAGTACTTTGAAACCCTCTCTAAGGGTCGAACTTCAGAAGCTATCAAGAAACTCATGCACTTGTCAGCCAAGGAAGCAACTGTCCTTCGTGATGGTAAGGAAGTCAAGCTTCCTGTGGATAAGGTTGTTCTTGGTGACCATATTGTGGTCAAACCTGGGGAAAAGATAGCCGTGGATGGGCGAGTGATTTCTGGTAGCTCTGCCATTGATGAGAGTATGCTTACAGGTGAGTCACTGCCTATTGAAAAATCAGCTGGTAAACCAGTATTTGCAGGTTCTATTAATGGTCAAGGTAGTCTGATTTATGAGGCGGAAAAGATTGGTAAGGACACCTTGCTTTCCCAAATCATCAAATTGGTTGAGGATGCCCAACAAACTAAGGCACCGATTGCTAAGATTGCTGATCAGGTGTCAGCGGTCTTTGTTCCCGTTGTTATGGCTATTGCTCTTGTATCTGGCCTCTTCTGGTACTTTGTCATGGGACAAACCTTTACATTCGCTATGACAGTAGCAGTTAGCGTCTTGGTTATTGCTTGTCCATGTGCTTTGGGACTTGCGACACCGACAGCCATCATGGTTGGTACAGGGCTTGGTGCAGAACACGGTATTCTCTACAAGCGTGGGGATGTGCTCGAGTTAGCTCACAAGGCTGATGTCCTCGTTTTTGACAAGACAGGAACCATTACTCAGGGTAAACCTCAGCTCGTTTCTAGCTATACTTATGGAGATAGCGGAGTAGCCTTGCAGCTTTTGGCATCCTTGGAAGCCAAGTCTGAACACCCTTTGGGTCAAGCCATCCTTGTGGCAGCAGAAAATGCTAACTTGGACTTGTTAGAGATGGACAATTTCTCAAGTTTGACTGGACGAGGACTAACTGCAAGCTATGCAGGAAAAACTTATCTAGCTGGGAATCAAACCCTTATGGCTGATGAAAAAGTCGACTTGACTTCAGCACAAGCTGATTTCCAAAGCTTGACAGCCGATGGTCAGACACCGATTTTCTTGGCTGAAGATGGCAAGTTAATCGGACTCTTCGGTGTAGCCGATCAGGTTAAAGCAGACAGTGCAGATATGGTGGCAGCTCTTCATCAAATGGGCAAGGAAGTCATCATGTTGACTGGGGATAATGACCAAACAGCTCAAGCTATTGCCCAAAAGGTTGGTATCAAACGTGTCATCAGTCAAGTGCTTCCGCAAGAAAAATCTAGAGTGATTAGTGACCTGCAAGCAGAAGGAAAATCAGTCATTATGGTTGGTGATGGTATCAATGATGCCCCAGCCCTTGCGACTGCTGATATCGGTATTGCCATGGGTTCAGGGACAGATATTGCCATGGAAAGTGCCGATATGGTCCTTATGAAACCAAATCTCATGGATGTCGTTAAGGCTCTGAAAATCAGTCAAGCAACTATCACAACGATTAAAGAGAACCTCTTCTGGGCCTTTATCTACAATATCCTGTCTGTCCCAGTGGCCATGGGTGTCCTCCACCTCTTTGGTGGTCCGCTTCTTGACCCAATGATAGCAGGACTGGCCATGAGCTTTAGCTCTGTCTCCGTCGTTCTCAATGCTCTGCGACTCAAACGCCGCAAAGTCTAAGTGTCAGTTACTTATAACTCCCGCCACTTAAGCTAAGCTGTGTATCAAAAAAAAACAATTAAAGAAAAGGAAGAAAGAAAAATGACAAAAACATATAAGATTACAGGAATGAAATGCCAAGGTTGTGTCAACACCGTTACCGAAAAACTCTCTGCTGTCAAAGGCGTAGACAAGGTTCAAGTTGACCTCGAAAACAAACAAGTCACTATTGAAGGTAAACCATGGAAGTGGTCTCTCAAACGTGCCCTCAAAGGCACTAAGTTCGAACTTGGTGATGAAATTTAAGACAGGAAAAAAACAGCTATCAGGCTGTTTTTTTCTACCCATAATCTTTTTGAAAATCCCTTCCTTTTGTGATATGATTAAAGTAATTATGTTCTCAAAATTGAGACTAGAAAATCAAGAAAAGAAAACGGTATACCTATGTCTAAACAAACCCTTATCCTTCTCTACGGTGGACGTTCAGCAGAACGTGAAGTGTCTGTGCTCTCAGCTGAGAGTGTTATGCGTGCGGTGGATTACAGCGCATTTGAGGTTAAAACCTACTTTATCACTCAGTCTGGTGATTTTATCAAAACACAAGAATTTACAGAAACACCAGGTGATGACGAGAAGCTCATGACTAATGACACAGTTGTGGCTAGTCAGGCTATCAAACCAAGCGATATTTATGAAGAAGGCGCTGTGGTATTCCCAGTTCTTCATGGTCCTATGGGTGAGGATGGTTCTATCCAAGGTTTCCTCGAAACCCTCAGATTGCCATACGTGGGTACTAATGTTCTTTCTTCAAGTGTGGCTATGGACAAGATTATGACCAAGCATATTCTTGAAGTTGCTGGTGTGCCTCAGGTTGCCTACACAGTCTTCATCGAGGGTGAAGATTTGGAAGCAGCAGTAGCTGAAACGCTTGAAAAATTGACCTTCCCAGTGTTTGTCAAACCTGCTAACATGGGGTCATCTGTTGGGATTTCTAAAGCTGAAAATGAAGCAGAGCTTCGTGCAGCGATTGATTTGGCTCTCAAATATGATAGTCGTATCTTGATTGAGCAAGGTGTGGTTGCCCGTGAAATCGAGGTTGGTATCCTTGGCAATACAAATGTCAAAACGACTGATCCAGGTGAAGTGGTCAAAGACGTGGCTTTCTATGACTATCAAGCCAAGTACATTGACAATAAGATTACCATGGACATCCCAGCTCACGTGCCTGCAGAAGTCATGACACAAATGCGTGCCTATGCGGCTAAGGCCTTCCGTGCTCTCGGTGGTTGTGGTCTTGCCCGCTGTGATTTCTTCCTGACAGAGGATGGAGCCATCTACCTTAACGAGCTCAACACCATGCCAGGTTTCACCCAATGGTCAATGTACCCACTTCTTTGGGAAAATATGGGACTTTCTTACTCAGACCTTATCAAGGAATTGGTAGACTTGGGACAAGAAATGTTTGACAAACGTGAAAGCCATTTGATTTAAGAAATAGTATCTAGAACACAGACATCTTAGTCTTGGAGAAATCTCTGAGACTGAGGTGTTTTTTTCTTTACAGAAATCTAGATTTTATTTATATCTTTTCTTTATCACCTCGATAAAAAATACATATTATCCAAATAATCTAACAGGTGGTAGAATAAATCTAACGTTTCAAATGAAATAAAGCAATTCGTTCGTGTTTGATGAAGATTTGCGTATCGCGATGATTATCAGAGGCGAGTGAAGGTCAAAGGGCTAGAAGTAGATGGCAGTCAGCAAGTGTTGACGAAATTTTACACGCCCTTTGTATCTTGTAGAATTGAACATAGGCTAAATTCCTAGAACAAAAGATAGACTTCCTAGTGTGCCAGCACACGTCGTCAGTTTCCTATTTGTTTTACGGAATTTTACACGCCTTTTGTATCTTGTAGAATTGAACACAGGCTAAATTCCTAGAGCAAAAGATAAACTTCCTAGTGTGCCAGCACACGTCGTCAGTTTCCTATTTGCTTACGGAATTCTATACGCCCTTTGTATCTTAAATGAGGAGGTAAGTTTTGGACTGGTCCATTGTTCAACAGTATTTGCCCTTTTATCAGAAGGCATTCTTTTTAACTTTACATATTGCCGTTCTGGGGATTCTTGGTTCCTTCCTTTTGGGCTTGGTGGTGAGTGTTATTCGTCATTACCGAGTGCCGATTTTGAGTCAGCTTTCGACGGCTTATATTGAGTTATCTCGTAATACGCCGCTCTTGATTCAGCTTTTCTTTCTCTACTTTGGCTTGCCTCGTATAGGTTTGGTTCTATCGTCAGAGGCTTGTGCTGTGGTAGGTTTGATTTTCTTGGGTGGTTCCTATATGGCGGAGTCCTTCCGAAGTGGCCTAGAGGCTGTTAGTCAGACCCAGCATGAAGTGGGGTTGTCTATTGGTTTGACGCCATTCCAAGTCTTTCGCTATGTGGTCCTTCCTCAGGCAGTGGCTGTGGCGCTTCCGTCATTTAGTGCTAACGTCATCTTCCTTATCAAGGAAACGTCAGTATTCTCAGCGGTAGCCTTGGCGGATTTGATGTATGTGGCCAAGGATTTGATTGGTCTTTACTACGAAACCGATGTAGCTCTAGGTATGTTGGTGGTGGCTTATCTCTTGATGTTGCTACCGATTTCTCTAGTCTTTAGTTGGATTGAAAGGAGGTTACGCTATGCAGGATTCGGGCTTTCAGGTTCTTCTTCAGGGGAATAATTTCCTACGTATCTTACAAGGTTTAGGCGTAACTATTGGAATTTCCATTGTCTCAGTTCTTCTCTCCCTTTTACTAGGAACACTTTTTGGGATTGTCATGACTTCGAAGTCTAAGATTGTTCGTTTCTTGTCACGTATTTATCTGGAATTTATTCGTATCATGCCCCAGTTGGTCTTGCTCTTTATTGTTTATTTTGGTCTGGCTAGGAACTTTAACATCAACATCTCAGGCGAGCTATCGGCTATTATCGTCTTTACCCTTTGGGGAACGGCTGAGATGGGTGATTTGGTGCGTGGGTCAATCACATCGCTACCTAGACACCAGTTTGAGAGTGGAAGAGCTCTTGGTTTGACCAATGGGCAACTTTATACCTATGTGATTATTCCACAAGTCTTGCGTCGCTTGTTGCCTCAGGCTATTAACCTGGTGACACGGATGATTAAGACTACGTCCTTGGTGGTTTTGATTGGCGTGGTTGAGGTGACCAAGGTTGGTCAGCAGATTATCGACAGTAACCGTCTGACTATTCCAACAGCTTCTTTCTGGATTTATGGCACGATTTTGATTCTTTATTTTGCCATTTGTTACCCAGTATCTAAGCTGTCTACTTATCTTGAAAATCGTTGGAGGAATTAAGATGACAGAAAGCATTTTACAAATCAAGGATTTGAAAAAGTCCTTTGGGGACAATGAGATTCTCAAAGGCATCTCCTTGGATATTAAACAAGGTGAAGTCGTTGTTATCCTGGGTTCCTCAGGTTGTGGGAAATCGACCTTGCTACGTTGTATCAATGGCTTGGAGATGATTCAAGGAGGGGATATTCTCCTGGATGGCAAGTCTATCACTAGTAGCAAGAAGGATTTTCACTTGATTCGTCAGAAAATCGGAATGGTCTTTCAAAGTTATGACCTCTTCCCGCATTTGGACATCCTGCAAAATCTGATTTTGGGACCGGTCAAAGCTCAAGGGCGTAACAAGGAAGAGGTTATTGCGGAGGCTGAGAAACTTTTGGACCGTGTGGGACTTTTGGACAAGAAGCATAGCTTTGCGCGACAACTGTCGGGTGGTCAAAAGCAACGTGTAGCCATTGTCCGTTCACTGCTCATGCATCCTGAAGTTATTCTCTTCGACGAAGTGACGGCGTCGCTTGACCCTGAGATGGTTCGTGAAGTTTTGGAATTGATCAATGACCTCGCTCAAGAAGGGCGTACCATGTTGATTGTAACCCATGAGCTTCAGTTTGCGCGTGCCATCGCTGACCGTATTATCTTTATGGATAAGGGTGTCATCGCTGAGGAAGGTACTGCTGAAGAATTCTTCAATCATCCAAAGACACAGCGAGCTCAAGAGTTTCTCAATGTCTTTGACTTCAGCCAGTTTGGTGCCTATTTGTAACCCATTGTTTTTAATAAAAAATATAATATTTTAGGAGATATTTATGAAATTAACAAAGAAAATTTTTGCCCTATTAGCCCTCGTCTTTGCCTTGGTGGCAGTGACTGCTTGCTCAAGTAACAGTAGCTCTGGTAAATCAACAGCCAAAGCACGTACTATTGAAGAAATTAAGAAGAGTGGTGAACTCCGTATCGCCGTTTTTGCGGACAAGAAACCTTTCGGTTATGTAGATAACAAGGGTGCTTACCAAGGTTACGATATTGAACTTGGTAACCGTTTGGCTAAAGACTTGGGTGTTAAACCTAAATACGTCTCAGTAGATGCGGCCAACCGTGCAGAATTCTTGATTTCAAACAAGGTAGATATTACGCTTGCCAACTTCACAGTAACTGATGAACGTAAGAAACAAGTGGACTTCGCTCTTCCTTATATGAAAGTCTCAATCGGTGTGGTATCACCTAAAGATAAGGTCATTAAGGACGTTAAAGAGCTTGAAGGTAAGACTTTGATTGTTACTAAGGGGACAACTGCTGAAACTTACTTTGAAAAGAACTACCCAAATATCAAATTGCAAAAGTATGACCAATATAGCGACGCTTACCAAGCCCTCCTTGATGGTCGTGGCGATGCCTTCTCAACAGATAATACAGAAGTTCTTGCTTGGGCTCTAGAAAATAAAGGTTACGAAGTTGGAATCACATCACTTGGTAACCCAGATACCATTGCCCCAGCCGTTCAAAAAGGTAACAAAGAACTCCTTGACTTTATCAATAAAGACATTAAGAAACTTGGCGAAGAGAATTTCTTCCACAAAGATTATGAAAAAACACTTCACCCAACCTACGGTGATGCAGCTAAAGCTGATGACCTCGTGGTTGAAGGTGGCGAAGTGAAATAAGACTAATTCCTCTCTAAGGGGAAGTCTTGCTTAACAAGAATAAAACACCACTCCGTGCCTATCTAGTCCAGCTAGAAGCAGGAGTGTTTTTTTGTTTTAGGGTGATTTTTTTCTCACCTTTTTGCTTTTTATGTTTCTCCACCCAATGACAATAATTGACAAGAAAGCGGTTTCCACCATTCCCCAAAAAAGAAAAGAGTCAATATAATCAAAAAAAGTTTTGCGTTCACCATAGACCGAGGTAGAGCCATCTTTCCAAGTAATGATTTTGTCCCTATCATCAATCCTTTTGTAGGACTCATCATTATAAGTCAAATAATGATCCTTCCGTACATACATATTCAAATAGTTATAGCCGTGCTTTGTGGGAAGGTCTGAAAACAGACTTTCCTTGGCGTAAACTTCAATGTAAATGGTTCCATCTTTAAGACCTTTAGTTTTCTGAGTTCGAGCATTTTTGATAAGGAGTTTTCCATCTTGTACAATCTCCCAATCGTACTTACGACTTCTTCCTCCTTCGTTATAGGAAATAGCAAGCTTGTGGTTTTCAGACTGCCATAGCCCGTAGATACTATTTTCACTGATACCATCATAAAAGAATCTAATATAGATGTTGACTATAGGTACCATGATTAGAAAACAAATACTCAAAATCTTGACTAAACGGTCTTTGAATTTACCCCAACGTGCTCGCCATCCAGTTTTGTACTTTTGTGTTCTTCGATATTCATTTTGTGAATGGTCACTTATATTAATTTTCTGTCGGTCAGCGTATTTTCTCTTTAGTTGATGCCTCATTTAGCCTATTTTTCCTTTTTAGATTTCTTTTTATTCTCCAATCGACAAAAATGACATACAAAATCATAGAACCAATAATTCCAAATACGATATAAGGTTTCAGACAATCAAACAAGGTTATTCGTTGACCATAAAGGGATTTTGAACCATCATTCCAGGTAATGCTCTTGTTTTCATCATCAATCCGTTTGTAGGATTCGCCATCATAGGTCAAATAATTGTCTTTACGGACATACATATTTAAATAGTTGTAGCCGTTCTTTGTGGGAAGGTCTGAAAACAGGCGTTCCTCAGCGTAAACTTCAATGTAGAGGGTCCCATCCTCTAAGCGTTTAATATCATCAACGCGTGCATTTTTAATGAGGATATTTCCATCTTGAACAATATCCCAATCACGCTTACTTCCCTTTGAACCATCTTTATATGATATGGCAAGCTGATGATTTTCAGATTGCCACAGACCGTAGATACCATCTTTAGAAACCCCATCATCAAAGAAAATACCATAAATAATGAGTATAGGTAAGAGGATTAGGAAACCTATCCCAACAATGTTGGCTAAACGGTCTGTAAATTTATCCCAACGTGCTCGCCATCCAGTTTTGCGTTTTTGTTCTTTTCGATATGCTTTTTGTGAATGATACTTTCGATTGAATTTCTTTCGGTCAGCGTATTTTCTGTTTGTTTGGTGTCTCATTGAGTTTTTCTCTCCTCTTTTGCCGAGCCTCTAAAATAACAAGAAAGAAGCCCAGTCCCAGAATTCCACGATAGATAGTTTGAACAATTGTAGATAGGTTGGTTTTCCGTTCACCATAAGGGCTGGTAGAACCATCTTTCCAAGTGATAGTCTTGTTTCCAGAATTGATACGCTTGTAGGACTCGCCATCATAGGTAAGATAATTGTTTTTGCGAAGATAGAAATCTATGTAGCTGAAGCCGTCCTTGGTAGGTAGGTCTGTCAGGTAGCCTTCCACAGTGTAGAGCTCCATGTGAAGAGTCCCGTCATTAAGCCGCTTGACCGGGCGAGTTCTAGCAGCATAGATAATATACTTACCATCCTGTACGACTTGCCAGTCGATATTTCCTCGTTTCTGAATATGCTTATAGGAAATCGCTAACTTATGATGATTAGACTGCCAGAGACCATATATGTTATCTTCATTGACTGTATAATGATCATAATAATAAAAGCCACCCCAAAGCAGTGCAAGCAGCACTAAGATAATCAATTCAGATGTTGGCTCTAGTGGGATGATCTTTCTCCAATCAAACCGCCATCCTTTAGGTTCTTCAATACTTTGGCAGTCGCTATTTATATTTTCCTCTCCTTTAGAGAGAGTGATTAATTTTTTCTTTGTCATGCCTAATCCTCTCATCAACCATTGTAACAAATTCATCTCCCAAGCAAAAGCTAGCCTGATTTGTGATATAATTGGGAGTGATTGCGGGCAAGAAAATCTTATTTCTTGCCAGACTTGTAAAAATAAAACAGAGGATTTTAAGATGAAACTGACACTCCATGAAATTGCCAAGGTTGTTGGCGCTAAAAATGATGTCACAGCCTATGAAGATGTTGCCATTAACCAGATTGAGTTTGATAGCCGTAAGATTACAGCGGGAGACCTCTTTTTGCCGCTCAAAGGTGCACGTGATGGACATGATTTTATCCCAACAGCCTTTGACAATGGTGCTCTAGCGACATTCACAGAAAAAGAATTATCGGCTGATCAAGCCCATATCCTACTCGATGATGCTCTTGAAGCCTTCCAAAAACTAGCTGCCTACTATCTTGAAAAGACCGGTGTTGACGTTGTTGCGGTGACTGGTTCTAACGGTAAGACAACGACCAAGGACATGATTTATGATATCTTGGCCACAACCTATCGTACTTACAAGACCCAAGGTAATTACAACAATGAGATTGGTCTTCCTTATACTGCCCTACACATGCCTGATGATACGGAGAAAATCGTCCTTGAGATGGGGCAAGACCACATGGGAGACATTCACCTCTTGTCAACCTTGGCGAAGCCAAAAACAGCTGTTGTTACCTTAATCGGAGAGGCTCATTTGGAATTCTTTGGTAGCCGTGACAAGATTGCTCAAGGTAAAATGCAAATGCAAGACGGTATGCCTGATGGTAGCCTCTTGCTGGTACCTAGTGATCCTATCGTCGATCCATTCTTGCCAAGCAATCTTGAAGTGGTACGCTTTGGGGATGGTGCGGAGCTTACGGTCTCTGAGTTGACAGAGTTCAAAGACCACCTCACCTTCTCAACAAACTTCCTAGACGGACAAGTTACTTTGCCAGTCACTGGAAAATACAATGCCACAAATGCCATGGTTGCTGCCTATGTCGCAAAACACTTGGGTGTAACTGAGGAAAATATCCTCTCAGCTCTTGCTAACTTGCAGCTTACAAAGAACCGTACTGAATGGAAAAAAGCAGCTAACGGTGCCGACATCCTTTCAGATGTCTATAATGCCAATCCAACAGCCATGAAGCTCATTTTGGAGACCTTCTCAGCCATTCCTAAGAATGAAGGAGGCAAGAAAATCGCTGTCTTAGCCGATATGAAAGAACTCGGTGAACATTCCGTGCAACTTCACACGCAGATGATACTAAGTCTGACACCAGATGCTATTGATACGGTGATTTTCTACGGTGAAGACATTGCAGAATTGTCACAACTTGCTAGCCAAATGTTCCCTCTTGGTCATGTTTATTATTTCAAGAAAACAGCTGACGAAGACCAATTTGACGCTATGGTTAAGCAAATCAAAGAAAGCCTAGGTGAGCACGATCAAATCTTGCTCAAGGGCTCTAACTCTATGAACCTAGCTAAGGTCGTGGAAGAATTACAAGCTAAGAATTAAGTTCTCTAACCTGCTCTCTAAAGCAGGTTTTTGCTTTACCCTGAAATTTGATATAATAGCAGGCATAGTAATTTCAGCAGGAGAAGAGAATGAAGAATTTTTTGACAACCACCCAAACTCATCCACCTCAGATACCTTTGCCCTATTATTTGCTTATGCTTTTGGCGATGGTACTTCTGAGTTACTTGAGTTGGCGTTGGTATAAGAATAAGATATGGCGTTGGACCTTTCTCACTTTCCAAGCCATTCAACTCTTTGCCCTTTATACCTGGTACCTCTGGCAGGGCTTTCCACTTTACATTAGTCTGCCCCTTTACCATTGCCGCATGGCCATGTTTGCTGTTCTCCTCCTGAAAAATAGTAGAATAAAGAGCTATTTCGCTATTATGGGAGTCATCGGGACCTACTGTGCATTGATTTATCCAGTATTTGATCCCTATGAGTTTCCACATATCACAGGCTTTTCTTTCCTAATTGGCCACTATGCCCTACTGGTCAATAGCCTCAATGTCATTTTTAACAGTTATAAAATCCATCCCATCAGCCAGCGGCTGATTGTCGTGGCTACTCTGCTACTGAATCTAGGTTTGGTAATAGTTAATCAGACCATCGGTGGAAACTATGGCATGCTTAAACACACGCCATTTATTATGGGAACTCCCTTACTTGTCAAATACCTTGCTGTTTCAGGAGCTCTGATTATTCTCATGATAATCCTGAAAAAAGGTCTGGAGCATTTTGAAGAGAAATATTAAATAAATTGACAAAGCACGCTATCAGAAAGTTGATAGCGTGCTTTGTCAATTTATTTGTTTTATTCTAACACAAAACGCTTTCAGAATTGCTTTCACACTGTAATTTGGATATAATAAAGGAGCTGTGCCTGCGAGAATTATCGCAAGCCTCGACAACAAATGTAGACCAAAAAAGAGAAAAATTTTCTGAAAGAAGTGCTACAACTATCTTACTTTTCGATCTGGTAAAAACCGACGACTGTCAGTTCCTATTGAGCATGGAAGTTTTGCAATTCCTAAGGCAGCTACTGACGTTCCATACCACTAAGGAAAAGTATCAAAAAGATTATTTTTAAAGAAGAAAGAAAACTATGAGTATCCAAGACGAAATCAAAAAACGCCGTACTTTTGCCATCATCTCTCACCCCGATGCTGGTAAAACAACAATCACTGAACAATTGCTTTACTTTGGGGGTGAAATCCGTGAAGCTGGTACCGTAAAAGGTAAGAAAACCGGAAATTTTGCCAAATCAGACTGGATGGATATTGAGAAACAACGTGGTATCTCAGTAACCTCATCTGTGATGCAGTTTGACTATGCGGGTAAACGTGTCAATATCCTTGATACCCCAGGGCACGAGGACTTCTCAGAAGATACCTACCGTACCCTTATGGCGGTTGATGCTGCCGTCATGGTTGTTGACTCAGCCAAAGGTATCGAGGCCCAAACCAAAAAACTTTTCGAAGTTGTCAAACACCGTGGGATTCCTGTCTTCACCTTCATGAACAAATTGGACCGTGATGGACGTGAGCCACTTGACCTCTTGGAAGAGTTGGAAGAAGTGCTTGGTATTGCCAGCTACCCAATGAACTGGCCTATCGGTATGGGTAAAGCCTTCGAAGGACTTTATGACCTCTATAACGAACGCTTGGAGCTTTACAAAGGTGACGAGCGCTTTGCCAAGATTGAAGATGGTGATACTCTTTTTGCCAACAACCCATTCTATGAGCAAGCTAAAGAAGATATTGAACTCTTGACAGAAGCGGGTAATGAATTCTCTGAGGAAGCTATTTTAGCTGGTGAATTGACACCGGTCTTCTTCGGTTCTGCCCTTACTAACTTTGGGGTTCAAACCTTCCTCGATACCTTCCTCAAATTTGCACCAGAACCACATGGTCACAAGACAGTGGATGGTGATGAGATTGATCCTCTCAACAAGGATTTCTCTGGTTTTGTTTTCAAAATCCAAGCCAACATGGACCCACGTCACCGTGACCGTATTGCCTTTGTTCGTATCGTTTCAGGTGAATTCGAGCGTGGTATGAGTGTTAACCTAACCCGTACAGGTAAAGGAGCTAAGCTCTCCAATGTCACTCAGTTCATGGCCGAATCCCGTGAAAATGTCGAAAATGCCGTTGCTGGAGATATAATCGGGGTTTACGATACAGGAACTTACCAGGTTGGTGATACCCTTACTGTAGGCAAAAATAAATTTGAATTTGAGCCACTACCAACCTTTACGCCAGAGTTGTTCATGAAAGTCTCTGCTAAAAACGTCATGAAGCAGAAGTCCTTCCATAAAGGAATTGAACAATTGGTGCAAGAAGGAGCCATCCAGCTCTACACCAATTACCAAACAGGCGAATACATGCTTGGTGCCGTTGGTCAACTTCAGTTTGAAGTCTTCAAACACCGTATGGAAAATGAATACAATGCCGAAGTCGTTATGACACCAATGGGTAAAAAGACTGTGCGTTGGATTCAACCTGAGGACCTCGATGAACGCATGTCATCAAGCCGAAATATCTTGGCCAAAGACCGCTTTGACCAACCAGTCTTCCTCTTTGAAAATGACTTTGCCCTTCGTTGGTTTGCGGATAAATATCCAGATGTAACATTGGAAGAGAAGATGTAATACGGCACAAAAGATGACGATTTTAAATCGTTCATCTTTTGACGCTAGCCCCTATCTTGTGTCTAGCTAGCCGTCTCACTAACTACGTCAGACGAATAATATCGATTCGTCTGACTTCGTGTCGTAAAATCTTAATAATGATATCTACACTACATACTATGAGACCGTGGCTAAGTCCCTTACTAACTCAAAACGGAAAATAATCGTTTCCGTTTTCTCATGTCGTAATGCTATGTATAGTTTATGTAAATCGTTCATCTTTTTACGCTAGCCCCTATCTTGTGGCTAGCTAGCCGTCTCACTAACTACGTCAGGCGAATAATATCGATTCGTCTGACTTCGTGTCGTAATATCTTAATAATGATATCTACGTCACATCTCTAAAACAACACAAAATATAGGACTATCTAATCAGATAGTCCTATATTTTTTATAAACCCAATAGTTATCAAGTATACCTATGATTAATTACTTTAGATAATTACGATTATGATAAATCAAGCCAGCTTCTAAAAGTATGCAAATTGTTGATAGCCAGAAACTTGTTGTAATTCCAAAACTTTCAGTAATAGAACTCATCAGAAAGACGAAAACTGAAAAAGCAAGGGTTGAAATGACTTCAAATACAGAATAAACATGTACTAACTGATTTTCATCCACAGTTTCTTGAAGAAAGACACTTTCAGGGACTTCTTTTAACTGAGAAAAGAAGCCGATTAAACTTGAGAAAATTAAAAATGTTTGTGTGTTTGAAAAAAAGAGGATACTGGCTGTGATGGTCGCCATTGCTAAGAGTGGAAAGAGAATACTTTTCCACTTATGAGCTAAAAACTTTTCGGATAGTTTGTAGACAATTATTCCACCTAAAATGATACCAAGGGAATAGGCTGTATTTGAGTAGCCCCAGTAACTTTCAGTTTGTTTTAACACCTCGGTTACAAAAACAAGGATTACAGATGACACCCAGATTGTATTGGAGAAGTCCTCTAATAAATTTGCTTGGACAAATAACTTTAATTTAGGATTTTTTGCAACTAACTTCCATCCTTTTACTAGAGTATCCAGATTAGTCTCCGCCTCTAACTGCTCTATTTTAGCCTGTGGGAGAAAGAGCATCACAGAAGTAGAAAGAAGATAAAGAAATAGGACTATCAACATTGTAGAAAAAAGGCCAACCGAAGCGTAAAGGAGTCCTCCTAGTCCCCAACCAATCAATTGCACTCCCTCACTACTCATTGATAAGGCAGCATTTGCCTTTACCAAATTTGTGGCATATCTAGGAATCATGGCAAAAGATACGGGCGACGCAAAGCCATCTAAGATAGAAATAGCGACAACAAAGATATACATTCCTAAGGCTGGAACAAATTGAGCCTTAATGAGAATTACAAGGAGTATTGCTAATAGAAAAGTCTTTCCGCATTGAGTGAAAGAAAGCACTCTATTTAGGGCAAGTTTTTTAGTTACTAATGGCACCAGAAGGCTTGCCACGAAAGCTGACAATCCGATTAGAATCGGAACCATTGAGGTCGCAATAACGGATTTTGTGATGACGTAGATATTTGCAATGAGAGATACCCTGAGGAAAATGTCAGCTAAATTAGCTAATAACTGAGAGATAAGTAATTTCAGAAAGGATTTAGACATATTGTTTCTCCATATTGGTTACCAAATCTGGAAATGAAATTGGATTCACATATTTTTTAAACAAAATAATTTTACAAGAATAATAATCTTAATTAATAATTTCCCATATATGCTTTCTAACTATTTTCCTATATCAATTTTTTCAAATGTGCTTCATAAGTCTTTGCAATATGCTCGCTCCCTGCCAATTTCATGGCATCAATACATTTCTTCATTTCGATTATAGACTGATTGCTTCCTTCTTTTTTATATTGATAATAATTTTGTGCATATTGAAAAACCAATCGTTCATAGATTTCAGTCTCGATAAAAAAGCATTGGTTTAATTGTTTTTCAAAATACAGTGCATCAATGAGTTCTTCTCTTTCTATGCATGTAATATAAACATTTAATAACATGGTTGATATCATGCGTCGATTATTAGGAATCTCTTTGTAAAAATCAGACCTTCTAGACATCTCCTTTGCCAAAACCATAAGAGTCTCATGGTTCAACACATCTAAGGTATTTGCAAAAATCAATAATTCATAATAACCCCAGTACTCGACACTAAATAGATAATCGGTTAAATCGGTTAGGTCTTGCTGTGTATAATAGCTTTCTCCCGATAAATCCTGCAAGCGAATTTTTAATAAAATAGTATTAATGTGATGAAACTTCTCTTGTTTAGGTTCTGATTCTAATTGAGAATTAAGTAACTTCTTTAATCCATCGATATCATGAGTTGATACAAAAAGTCGAATTTTTGACAATAGCTCATTCAGATCATCACGATGAAAATCATGGACAGCATACATGAATTCGTCAATAGGCATATTAATCTCGTCTAATATTAACATAAACTTTGTAATGGTTAAGTCTGTCTGTCCTTTTTCAAAACGAGACAGTTGAGATGTCGAGATACCAGCTTTTGCGACATCTTTTAATCGTATCCCTCTTGATTTACGAAATTTTTTAAAAATTGCTCCAAATTTTTTCATGGAAGCCTCCAGTTTGCATATATGGGAATATCTATTTTTTTGTATCTTAACATAAAATACAGGAAAACAAAAGTGAGGTTATTACTGTGAATAGGCAATGATTGCTGTTTTTTATAAACACACAAAAAACCATAGGACTGTCAATTAAGACTGTCTTATGGTTTCTTTTATTTTTCCGTATTGAGTAATCTGCCTAGGAATCGTTGCAGAGCGAAGAAAACAATAAGGCTTGCCAATGTTTCTCCTAGGAAAGATGAGCTATTGACAATGAGTGAATAGAGATAAGGGCTTTGTCCCTTAGGGGCATAGCTTCCCCAAAAGATGACACCAGCTATAAAGTGAATGAGGTAACGAGCAAAGCTACCAAGCAGAATACCTCCGGTGATAAGCATCAGAGACTTGACTTTATGGCCTTGTTTAATAGCTTTATCAAGGGCTGGTTTGACCACACCACTGATACCAATCAGACTAAAGGCGACAAAATACTCCAGAAAACCTTGTGTTAAGGTTAGCCAACCGCCGGCGGCTTGCCCTGTAACAACTTGAAGTAGCCCCCAGATAAGACCGCCCATAGCACCAGCTTTTAAGCCCCAGCGAAAACTGAGGAGAAAGATGGGCACCATCTTAAAGGAAAGGGAAATCCAAGGGCCTAGTGACATGGGCTGAGTAACTAGGTCCAGGATATAAGCAATGGTTGCAAAGAGTGCAACCTCAATCATTGGTCGAATACTTGTTTTCGACATAAAAAAACCTCCTATACCAATCGTCTTGATTGGCTATTTTTGCCACATCAAAACGTTGTCATAGAAGTTCTTCTATTTCAATCTATTTTGAGACACATCCCTACGCAGGTTCTAACCTGATCAGGTGGTAAGAGTTTAGGCAAGTCTTGAAGAAAAAATTCAAGCTAGCCATTCTCAGCAATTGCTCCTCTTGTGACTTCTTAATTGTACTACCAGAAACCCATTTCTGCAAGTGTCTGAAATCCTAAAATTGTGGTATAGTTAAAGCAAGGATTATCTTTACAATAAAAAAGGAGAAATAACTATGGGACTTTTTTCAGGACTGCTTGGCAATGCATCTAAAAAAGATAATGATAAGGTTGAGCGTCAATTGGAGGGGATCTTAATTCCAGGTGAACAAGTGGAGTTAGCCTATGTCCTTGTTCGTGACCTGATTGTCTTTACAGAGAAACGCTTGATTTTAGTCGATAAACAAGGTGTTACAGGGAAGAAGACTTCTTACAAGTCTATCCCTTATCACTCGATTTCTCGTTTTACTGTAGAAAGCTCGGGCCACTTTGACCTAGATGCTGAACTTAAGATTTGGATTTCATCAGCACTTGAGCCTGCAGAGGTCCTTCAATTTAAGAGTGATAATAATGTCTTTGAAATCCAACAAGCTTTGGCAGCAGCAGTGCTAGAGTAATGAGGAAGAAAAATGTTTATTGAAAAAGAACTGGGTTATAAGCGTCACTGGATTAATATTGACTCAGATATTATTTCTGAGCAATCCTACCTTTATACCAAGTATGATATTGACCAAGAAACCATAGAGTATGCCTTGGATAAAAATGAACGAGCCCACATGGATTACAACCGTGAGACTGGGACAATCACCTTTATCTATAATGTTCTGGCGCTTGAAAAGGACAAGGAACACTATGAAACCATTCCTCTGACCTTTATTGTTCAAGATACACGTTTGGTGACCATTAGTAACGAGGATAACGCTTATGTGATAAGCAAGATGCAAGATTATGTGGATAACCATGAGGATTTGTCTATCTACAAATTGCTCTTTGCAGGCCTTGAGATGATTTCAAATGCCTACTATCCCGTCATTGAACGCTTGGATCAGCAAAAAGATGAGGTTAGTCGACGCCTAAGACAGACAACGACAAGTAAGAATCTTTACGACCTTTCAGATTTGGAAACAGGCATGGTCTATTTGGTAGCTGCCGCTACACAAAACCGTCTTCTTTTGGAACACATCAAGGGGCACGCCATTTATCGTCGTCTCAATGAGGTTGAAAAAGAGCAGTTTGATGATGCCATGATTGAAGCCAGGCAGTTGGTTGCTATGACGGATCTTATTTCTAAGGTCTTACAGCAACTATCAGGTTCTTATAACAATATCCTAAACAACAACCTGAACAACAACTTGAGCAATCTGACCATTATTGAGGTACTTTTAGGAGTGCTTGCCGTTATTACCGGTTTCTTTGGGATGAATGTTCCTCTACCGTTTATGACTGTCAGTCCAGCTTGGATTTTCATCATTATCGGTAGTGCGATCCTTTGTTTGGTCTTGGCCCGCTATCTGCGTTGGTTGGTCCATAAATAATAATTAGTGAGTGAAACCGTCTTCTCAAATTGGAGGCGGTTTTAAAACGTTATTCACTGTCTTTTTATTCTTAAATATGATAGACTAGATGAGTTGTTAAAATAAACGACTATTAAATACAGGTAGTTAACATACTACACAACCAAGTCTCATAAGGTGGCTTCGCACCGCCTTCAAATAGAAAGAAGAATACTTTGAAATTTACAGATTTAAACCTATCAGAAGACATCCAATCAGCTGTTGTAGCTGCCGGTTTTGAAAAGCCATCACCTATCCAAGAGTTGACGATTCCACTCGCTCTTGAAGGTAAGGATGTTATCGGTCAGGCCCAAACTGGTACTGGTAAAACAGCTGCCTTTGGTTTGCCGACCCTAGATAAAATTCGTACAGAAGAAAATACAATCCAAGCCCTTGTGATTGCCCCAACACGTGAGTTGGCAGTGCAATCTCAAGAAGAACTTTTCCGTTTTGGTCGTGACAAAGGCGTTAAGGTTCGCTCAGTCTACGGTGGCTCTAGCATTGAGAAACAAATCAAGGCCCTCCGTTCAGGTGCCCACATTGTAGTAGGGACACCAGGTCGTCTCCTTGACCTTATCAAACGTAAGGCTCTTAAACTCAATAATATCGAGACTTTGATTTTGGATGAGGCTGATGAAATGCTTAACATGGGCTTCCTTGAAGACATTGAAGCTATCATTAGCCGAGTACCAGAAGAACGTCAAACCCTTCTCTTCTCAGCAACTATGCCTGATGCTATCAAACGTATTGGCGTTCAGTTCATGAAAGATCCTGAGCATGTGAAAATCAAGGCTAAAGAATTGACCAATGTTAACGTTGATCAATACTTTATCCGAGTGAAGGAACAAGAGAAGTTTGATACCATGACTCGCCTTATGGATGTTGACCAACCTGAATTGTCAATCGTCTTTGGACGTACCAAACGTCGTGTGGACGAGTTGACACGTGGTTTGAAACTTCGTGGTTTCCGTGCAGAAGGTATCCACGGTGACCTTGACCAAAACAAACGTCTTCGTGTTATCCGTGACTTCAAGAACGACCAAATCGATATCTTGGTTGCCACAGACGTTGCGGCACGTGGTCTTGACATTTCAGGTGTCACTCACGTCTACAACTATGATATTCCACAAGATCCAGAAAGCTACGTTCACCGTATTGGACGTACAGGCCGTGCAGGCCAATCAGGTCAATCTATTACTTTCGTAGCTCCAAACGAAATGGGTTACTTGGGAATCATCGAAAACTTGACTAAGAAACGCATGAAAGGTCTTAAGCCACCAACAGCTCAAGAAGCCTTCCAGGCTAAGAAGAAAGTTGCCCTTAAGAAAATCGAACGTGACTTTGCGGATGAAGCTATCCGTTCTAACTTTGACAAGTTCAAGGGCGATGCGGTTAAATTGGCTCAAGAATTCACACCTGAAGAATTGGCGCTTTACATCTTGAGCTTGACCGTTCAAGATCCAGAGACAATGCCAGAAGTAGAAATTGCGCGTGAAAAACCATTGCCATTCAAACCATCAGGTGGTGGCTTTGGCGGTAAAGGCGGCAAAGGTGGCCGTGGCAACCGCGGTCGCGATAACAACCGTCGTGGTGGATACCGTGGCGACCGTAACCGCGATGACCGAGACGGTGGCCGTCGTGACTTCAAACGCAAGTCTAAGAAGAATAGCCGTGACTTCGAAAACCATGGCAACAAACGCCCACACCGTACCTCAAGCGAAAAGAAAAATGGCTTTGTTATCCGTAACAAAGGTGATAAATAGGTACTAAGATAGTCATCAGTAGTGGAGAGAACTTTATTTCATATTTTCTTCTTTGAAAACTATTTATGAAAAACTTTCTGAAAACGTTCTATGAAAATAGAGCGTTTTTTGTTATACTTAGGCGTATAGAATTGGTATTTATCAGAATAACAGATTATTAGGAGGATGCATGACAGAATTGCTTTCGGGATTAATTGGCGCTCTTATAACTGCTTTGATATCCATATATATTTCATTACAAAGTAGAAATAGTAGTTTGGATGGAAGTTCTAAATGGCGTGAAGGTTTATTGGATGTTGCATCAAAATACAAATTAAATATTGATGATGCTCAAAGGGTACGTGCTTCACTAAGAATGTTTAAACATAATGAAGATAAAGTGGTTTACTTTTCGTTTGATTGGTTAACGAACATTATGATTAGTGAATTAGAAAGAATCTTATTGATAGTGCCTGAAGACGATAGAAAATATTATTTGGATTCTAAGGATGCAAAAGTTGTTCGCTTATTTGCTAATTTTTTACTTAAGTATCATTACGAATATCAAAGTGAAATGGGTCCTAATCAACTTATTTTAGGAAAGAAAAAAAGAAATAATCAAGAGAATGACTTGGTTAGAGAAACATTTGAGGAATTATTTAAATTAAGGAATGGAGAGGTAAGAGGTGTGGGAAATGAGTAGCATATTTTTAATTACTGGTATTGTTTTAATAGTTGTTATTGGTCTTGATATTCTTATAGGTATAAATAATATTTTGTTGTTAGAAATAATTAAAACTCTCAGTAATGCATTATGGAAGACGAGTGTTTTTTTTCTAGTTCTTGATACCTTATATGCTATAATAACACAGTACTTTTATAAAAACGTATTTTCTAGTTCGAAAAAAGCTCATTTAATTGGATTATTTAGTGGAGATTTTTCGAGCAATGAATGGTTTATTTTGACATGGGTTGTTTCTTCTTTGTTTTTTATCTATCAGATTTTTGAATCAATTTATACAATAATCAGAGATAGTCAAAACAAAGATTATCTTGATAGCTTAAAAAAAAGTAAGTGGAAAAACTGATTAATAGAGAAGAATAAGGTTGTTTCTAACAAGGATTATAAGAGTAGTATAGTTAGCATGTTTAAAAATGTTTAAAATTTGGAGATATTATTCAAAAAAACACACGGTTATTTTTCCGTGTGTTCTTTGATATAGGCCAGTTTTTTCTCTCGGCTTTTTTTCTTAAAGCGCGCTTCGGCGCTCATGGCTTTAGGCTTGCTAGCGAAGGCTTCTGAGTAGAGGAGTTTAACTGGTAGGCGGGCTCTGGTGTACTTGGCGCCTTTGCCTGCGTTATGGGTTTTGAGGCGGCGTTCGACATCTGTGGTGTAGCCTGTATAGAGGGTGCCATCAGCACACTCAACCACATACATGTAGGCCTTGCTATCCTTTTCTGTCATCGTTTAGGACTCACCCTCGGTCTTTTTCCCAAAGTAAATCTCAAAGATTTCGTCGGTATAGTCACCATTTTCCTTATGCACAAAGAGAGGTGGAAGGATTTTCAAGCCATCTGTTGAACCGTCTTTAATGGCTTCAATCAGGAGCATATTTGCCTCACGTCCCATCTTAGGATAGATAAACTGGATGCGTTTAGGTGCTAGATTGTACTGGCGCATGGTGTCAATGATATCCAAAAAGCGGTCAGGGCGATGTACCATAGCAATGCGTCCATTAGATTTGAGGGCATGACGAGCGACCTGGCAAATTTCTTCTAAATTCGTCGTGATTTCGTGTCGTGCCAAGAGGTAATGCTCTGACAGATTTTTCTTAGACGTTTCTGTCGCCTTAAAGTAGGGGGGGTTACAGAGGATAAGGTCCACCTGAGATCGTGGGGCATGGTTAAGCAAATTTTTTAGGTCGTCATTGACAACAGTCACTTGATTCTCTAGTTGATTAAGAGTTACGGAACGCTTGGCCATATCAGCCAGGCGTTCTTGCAACTCAACCAAGGTAATCGGTGCCTCAGTGCGTGTGCTGGCAAAGAGGCCAACGGCACCATTTCCCGAACAGAGGTCGACAATTAATCCCTTCTTTGGAATTTTTGGAAACCGAGAGAGGAGGACGCTATCAATAGAGTAGCTGAAGACCTCCTTATTTTGAATGATTTTCACATCTGTAGAGAAGAGCTGGTCAATGCGTTCTCCGTCTTTTAAAATTGGATTTGTCATAGTTTTTATTGTAACAAAAAACAGCTCCCAAAGGAACTGTTGCGAGTGATTACTCTAGGACACCGAAGGTATATCCTTGATTTTTGAAATATTCGATAATTTGTGGAAGGGTCTGAACGGTGAGCTCCTTACCAGCAGTGTCGTGCATAAGCACAACCTTAACATGACTCTCAGGGAAATATTTTTGTGAACCATCTAAGTAGGCCATCATGGTTTCAGACGTCGTTGGGCGAACAGAGGCGGGTTCTGCATCACCACAAAGCATGTTCCAGTCAATCCACTCGATACCTTCCTTGGCGAGGGCTTGGTCAGTACTTTCTAGACCTTGCCATGACATATGACCACCAGGATAACGGAAAATTCTTGTCTTGAAGTCCTTACCTAAGATAGCTTGGAAATTAGCCATGGTTTGGTTAACCTCAGAAACAATCTGACTTTGATTAGGAACACGTCCTGGATAAAGGAGATTAAAGTTGTGGCTGAGGCTATGGTTGGCAATAGCATGTCCTTCTGTAATTTGTCGTTTGAGGATGTCCGCATTTTCTTGTGTAATGGTGTAACCAATGTGGAAGAATGTGGCGTGAACACCGTATTCTTTCAAAATACTCATGACTTGTGGGGTCAGTGTTGGATCAATCCCATCGTCAAACGTTAAAAAGACGACCTTGTCGTCAATATCCTGAGACTTGCCTCGAATAGTGTTATTCACAGCAGTAACATCGTAAGCATAGTCAGAAGCTGCAATGCTGTGGTTACTACCTTTCTTGAGTTGTGTTTCATCATCTTCTTTAGCTTTTTCTGAAGATGAGCTTGTGCTATTAGCGACTTGTTCAGTCTTTTCAGCCTTGGCTACTTGTTCAGATTTCGTGTTATGGCGTTGGAATAGGACAAAGCCCAGGATAGCCAGAACAGACAAGTTTGCAATAATGAGGCAAAGATTAAGTGCCTTTCGATTTTTCCCTATAATCTCAATACTTTTTTTCATAGTTACATTATAGCTCAAACTATTAGAAAGTGCCACACCATTTTCAATAGTTTACAAAGAAATTCGATGAAAAAAGCGCTCCTTTTTTTGGTATAATAGAAAAAACTTGTAGAAAAAGAGGTAAAAACGTGTTTTACGCTTATTTACGTGGGCTTGTTGTCTTCCTTCTATGGATTATCAATGGGAATGCCCATTACCACAATCGCGATAAATTATTGAACAAGGACGAAAACTATATCTTGGTTGCTCCGCACCGAACTTGGTGGGACCCTGTTTATATGGCTTTTTCAGCTCGTCCTAAGCAGTTTATTTTCATGGCTAAGAAAGAACTCTTCAAGAGTCGTATCTTTGGTTGGTGGATCCGTATGTGTGGAGCCTTCCCAATTGACCGTGAAAATCCTGGTCAAGAAGCTATCAAGTACCCTGTTAACATGCTTAAGAAGAGTAACCGTAGTTTGATTATGTTCCCAAGTGGTAGCCGCCATTCATCTGATGTTAAGGGTGGGGTTGCAGTTATCGCTAAGATGGCTAAGGTTAAGATTATGCCGGTTGTCTATCAAGGACCTCGTGAACTCAAGGGGCTCTTGACAGGTGAACGTGTGGATATGAACTATGGTAATCCCATTGATATTTCAGATTTGAAGCGTTTGAATGACGAAAATATCCAAGAGGTTGCTCGTCGTATCCAGTCTGAATTTGATCGCCTTGATGAGGAAGCTTTGAGCTATCAAACAGGCAAGAAACCCAATCCTTTGACTTATATTTACCGAGTACCTCTCGCTATTGTGGCTATCATTGCGGTACTTTTGACCATGGCTTTCTCATATGTAGCTAGCTTTGTTTGGAATCCTGAAAAACACCGTGCCAAAGAAACTCAGAAATAAGCTAAAAACTCTATCAGACATAGATCTGATGGAGTTTTTTACTTTTTGATATATTTTTAAAATTTTTTACGAATAAGAAAGAAAATATATCAATTAAGGAGAATAGCGTGAAGGAAAAGATTCTAGCCTATGTCAAAGATAATCGTCTGTTTGTGAGTGTCATCGCTGTACTGATGGTGATTTTTTGCTTCTTTCTATGGATGACTTGTGGTGCCGGCAACAGCATGGAGGCGGAGACGTCTTATACAGATGTGACAACATTGTCAACCTCCTCATCCAAACAAAGTTCACAGTCTCTTTCTGAGGCGTCTTCCCAGTCAAAGACCGAAGGAAGTGAAAAGGACAAGTCAAAAGTAACGGTAGATGTTAAGGGGGCTGTGGCCAATCCAGGTGTTTATACCTTAAAAGCAAGCGCTAGGGTGACTGACGCCATCAAAGCCGCTGGGGGAATGACCGAGGATGCGGATGCTAAGAGTGTTAATTTAGCCGCAAGCTTGTCAGACGAAGAGGTTATCTATGTGGCAACTAAGGATGAAAACCTTTCTGTCCTTGGTCAATCAGGAACTAGTCAGGTGTCTAACAAAGGAGGGCAAACTAATGCTAAGGATGGGAAAATTAACTTAAATACAGCGACTGCAGAGGAATTGCAAACCATTTCTGGAATTGGAGCTAAGCGAGCAGAGGATATCATCGCCTATCGCGAAAATCATGGCGGCTTTCAGTCCGTAGATGACCTGAAAAATGTTTCAGGAATTGGTGATAAAACGTTAGATAAAATCAGAGAGTCCCTCTATGTGGCTTAAAAAAGCGCCAATCAGTCTTTTTTCCTTGTCTCTTTTAATAGCTGCCCTTTATTTTACGATTTTTGTCACTAATGTTTATGCTATTGGGACTTTTGTCTTTCTGATGGTCTGTCTTTTGAAGCATCATTGGAAGAATAAGACAGCCCTAAAGTTGGTGGGACTTGTAGGTAGTTTCTTTTTGGTCTACTTTTTATTCTTGCACCACAGAGCTACTATACAAGATAAACAAGCCCCTGCTGAAATCAATCAGGTGACTCTGGTTGTTGATACGCTATCGGTTAATGGTGAGCAATTATCAGCTATCGGTAAGGCAAAGGGACAAACCTATCAGGTCTTTTACCGACTCAAATCTGAGAAGGAGCAGCATTTTTTCAAGACTACTAGCCAAACGTTGGTATTGAAGGGAAAAATAAACTTATCTCAAGCAACTGCTCAGCGTAATTTTCAAGGGTTTAATTATCAGTCTTATCTAGCCAGTCAAGGCATTTATCGAATCGCTCAGATTGAGCGCTTGGACCAAGTGGTACCTCAAAAATCTCTATCTCCCCTAGCATTTTTCCATCAACTGAGGAGGAGGGCTTTGGTTCATATCCAGACGCACTTTCCTAGTCCTATGAGACACTATATGACAGGCCTGCTCTTTGGGTATTTGGATAAGGAGTTTGATGAGCAGAGCCAGCTTTACACAAGTTTAGGTATTATTCATCTATTCGCACTTTCGGGGATGCAAGTGGGCTTTTTTTGGGGATGGTTTCGCTACGGACTTCTACGCTTGGGCCTTCCTAAAGATTATCTATTTATCGTCTTGCTGCCTTTTTCCTTATGTTATGGCTTAATGACAGGATGGACAGCTTCAGTCCTACGTTCCTTGGTTCAAAGTTTGCTGGCTGAGTTTGGTATTAAAAAACTGGACAATATGGGACTAACCTTGCTTCTATTGTTTCTCTTGTTACCCCATTTTCTCTTAACAGTGGGAGGTGTATTAAGTTGTTCCTATGCCTTCTTGTTGTGTTTGTTTGATTTTGAGGACTTGTCATCTTTAAAGAAATCAATCTATACGAGCTTGGTATTGAGTCTTGGGATTTTGCCCTTTTTAACCTACTATTATGGAACCTTTCAACCAGTTAGTTTAATTCTAACAGCGATTTTTTCCATAGTATTTGATAGCTTTCTCTTGCCTGTCTTGACAGTATTCTTTGCCCTCTCAGGACTGGTAATCTTTTCTCAAATCAACCCACTTTTTGAATGGATGGAGTCCTTTTTGACTTGGATACAATCCTGGATAGGTCAACCTTTGATTTTAGGGAAACCTAGTTTGTTTCAGTTTGGCTTGATGATAGCAGTATTGGTTATGCTCTTTGATTTTTGGAAAAAGCCTCAGTTTAGGATTTGCCTTTTGATGATTTTTGGACTTTTGATGGTCTGGGTCAAACATCCTTTAACCAATGAGGTGACTGTGGTTGACGTTGGTCAGGGAGATAGTATTTTTCTGAGGAGTATGAAAGGTGATACCATCCTAATTGATGTGGGTGGCAAGGTGACGTTTGGAACTAAAGAAAAATGGCAAGAGTCTAGCCAGACGAGCAATGCGGAGAAAACCTTGATTCCCTATCTACAGGCTAGAGGAGTGTCTCAAATTGATTATCTGGTCCTGACGCATACAGACACAGACCATATTGGTGATTTGGAAGAAGTGGCCAAGTGTTTTAAGATTAAGGAAATCTGTGTCAGTCAGGGGGCTTTGACTAAGTCTAGCTTTGTTAAAAGACTTCGGACTATAAAATGCCCAGTTCACACTCTAAAGGCTGGCGACAAATTACCCATGATGGGAAGCAATCTACAGGTTCTTTATCCAAATAAAGTTGGTGATGGCGGTAACAATGATTCGCTAGTTCTCTACGGAAAATTATTAGGAAGCAGTTTTTTGTTTACTGGTGATTTGGAAAAAGAAGGAGAGGAGGAACTAATGGCCAGCTATCCAACTTTAAGGGCAAGCGTCCTCAAAGCTGGACACCACGGTTCAAAAGGTTCTTCGTCTGAAGCTTTTTTGGACCAGCTGCACCCCTCCCTTGCACTTGTTTCAGCTGGTGAGAACAATCGTTATAAACATCCAAATGATGAAACAATAGAACGTTTTAAGCAACGCCACATTAAAATTTTACGAACAGATAAAGACGGAGCCATCCGTTTTAAGGGCTGGTTTAAATGGTCAAGTGAAACTGTCCGATAATTGTTAGAGTTCTTAATTTGTCATGCACTTCAATCTATGGTAGAATGTAAAAGCTAATATTCCAGTATAAGAAAGATTGAACAGTATGCGTAAAATTATCATCAATGGTGGTAAGAAACTTCAGGGAGAAGTTACAGTATCAGGGGCTAAAAACTCAGTTGTTGCATTGATTCCAGCCATCATTTTATCTGATGGAGTGGTTACCCTTGACGGGGTACCAGCAATCAGCGACGTCGATAACCTAATTGAAATTATAGAAGTAATGGGTGGTTCTGTTAAGCGTGATGGAGAAACACTCGAAATTGACCCACGAGGCGTTAAGGATATGCCAATGCCATTTGGTAAGATTAACAGTCTTCGTGCTTCTTACTATTTCTACGGTAGCTTGCTTGGACGTTACGGTCAAGCAACCGTAGGTTTGCCTGGTGGTTGTGATTTGGGACCACGTCCTATTGACCTTCACCTTAAGGCTTTTGAAGCGATGGGTGCTAGCATTTCCTATGAAGACGAATCTATGCGTATTGCGACTGATGCTGGTCAACGCATTAAGGGTGCTCATATCTACATGGATACGGTCAGTGTTGGAGCGACGATTAATACCATGTTGGCAGCGGCTAAGGCTGACGGTCGTACGGTCATTGAGAATGCGGCGCGTGAACCTGAGATTATTGATGTAGCAACTCTTCTTAACAATATGGGCGCACGTGTTCGTGGCGCTGGTACAGAAGTCATCACGATTGAAGGTGTAGAGAGCTTACATGGCACTCGTCATCAGGTTATTCCAGACCGTATTGAAGCGGGTTCCTACATTGCTATGGCCGCGGCTATCGGTAAGGGAATTAAGGTTAAAAATGTTCTTTATGAACACCTTGAAAGTTTTATCGCTAAACTTGAAGCAATGGGTGTTCGTATGACAGTTGAAGAAGATGCCATCTTTGTTGAAGAGCAAGGTGATTTAAAACCTGTTGATATTAAGACATCACCTTATCCAGGTTTTGCGACGGACTTACAACAACCGATGACACCATTGTTGTTGAAAGCAAGTGGTCGAGGAAAAATTATTGATACGATTTATGAGAAGCGTGTGAACCACGTTCCTGAATTGGCTCGTATGGGTGCTGATATTCAGGTACTCGGTGGACAAATTGTTTACAATGGTCCAACGCAACTCTCAGGTGCGCCAGTAAAAGCCAGTGATTTGCGTGCAGGTGCTGCGCTTGTTACGGCAGGTCTTATGGCAGAAGGTCAAACTGAAATTACCAATATTGAGTTTATCCTTCGTGGGTATTCAAATATCATTGAGAAACTTTCTGACCTTGGTGCAGATATTCGTTTGATTGAAGATTAAGTCTAAGGTTCAACCCCTAGTGGTTGAGCCTTTTTCCATTTCTAAAACTGTGTTATAATACTATCATGGATATTTGGACTAGTCTGGGTGCTTTTGCCTTCTTTGAGTCGGAGCGCCTTTCTTTTAGACCACTCATCTTTTTGGATCGTTTTGATTTACACGAAATTGTATCAAATCCTAAGAATCTACAATTTTTCTTTCCTGCCACTCAAACACAGCATGAAACGGATTGCCTTTTGGTTCATTACTTCATGAAGGAGCCTCTAGGTGTATGGGCTATTGTAGATAAAGAGTTAGAAAAGATGATTGGCGTCGTTCGTTTTGAAAAGATAGATGTCCAGAAACGGACTGCAGAGCTTGGCTATTTTTTGAATGCCTCATACTGGGGTAGAGGCTTAATGACAGAGGCAGTTACTTGTCTGTCAAATTTGGCTTTAACAGCTATGGGAATGGATCGTATTATTCTTATTGCCCACTTGGAAAATAAGGCATCGATTCGTGTAGCAGAGAAGTCTGGCTTTAAACTTGTGTCCCGCTTTAAGGGAGCAGACCGATACACCCGTACCATGCGTGATTATCTCCGCTTTGAGAAGGAGGAGAACTGTGAGTAAACATCAAGAAATTCTAGATTATCTAGAGGCCTTACCTATCGGTAAGCGTGTTAGTGTCCGTAGTATTTCGAATCACTTACAGGTTTCTGATGGAACCGCCTATCGAGCAATTAAAGAAGCTGAAAATCGAGGGTTGGTTGAGACACGTCCTCGGAGTGGGACGGTTCGAATTGAAAAGAAAGTCCAGGTTCGCCTTGATAAGCTGACCTTTGCGGAGATTGCGGAGATTACAGAGTCTGAGGTTATCTCTGGTCATGAAGGTCTGGAACGTGTCTTCAGTAAGTTCTATATCGGAGCCATGACTATTGAGAATATCACCCGTTATCTAACCAAAGGAGATCTTCTTATTGTTGGGGACCGTGAGGATATTCAATTGCTTGCCCTAGAACACAATAATGCTATTCTAGTGACGGGGGGCTTTCAGGTTTCCGATAGGGTTAAAGAGCTTTCACGTTTGAAGCAATTTCCAGTCATGGTAACAACTTACGATACTTTTACCGTGGCAACCATGATTAACCAGGCACTTTCGAATGTCCGTATCAAAACAGACATCAAGACTGTAGCTCAAGTCTATACCAGACGAGAAGACTACAACTACATGACTCCAGAAATGACAGTCAGGGATTTTCAGAATTTGGTGAAACGGACGAACTTGGTGCGTTTTCCTATTCTGTCTGAGGCTGACAAGGTGATTGGGATTGTGACCATGCGAGATGTGTCTAATCAGCAACCGACGACCATGCTCAAGGCAATAATGACCAAGCCGACGGTGACACGACTTGAGACTAGTCTGGCAACTGTGGCCCAAAAGATGATTTTTGAGGACTTTGATATCATTCCTGTTGTGGATGAAGAAAAACACTATCTAGGTGTTATCACCCGTCGTCAGGTTTTGGAAGAACTTCAGGACAATAATCGTGGCAACTTGCACACCTTTAGCGATCAAATGATAGCTAACCTAAACCAGGACAAGCATGCTTTCAGCTTTGAGGTCGAGCCCACTATGATTGACAATTCTGGAAACCTCACTCAGGGTGTTCTTGCAGAGATGGTTAAAGAGGTTGTCTATCGTATCATGGAAAAGCAGGAACAAAATGGTCTTGTGATTGAAGAGATGATGTTTTACTTTCTTCAGGCAGCTCAGATCGATGATAAGGTGACGATTACACCAAGTATTATCGCTGAAACCAGACGTAGAGCCCATCTGGACCTTATGGTTACACACGGAAATCATACCGTCTGCAAATCAGTCGTTGTGGTTAAGAAAACTTAGTAACTAAAAATAAAAGATATAAAGAAAACGGAGAAAACAATGATTACATTAAAATCAGCACGTGAAATTGAAGCAATGGATAGGGCAGGGGATTTTCTTGCTAGTATTCATATTGGTCTACGTGACCTCTTGAAACCAGGAGTAGACATGTGGGAAGTGGAAGAGTATGTGCGTCGTCGTTGTAAAGAAGAGAATGTCCTTCCCCTTCAGATTGGGGTTGAGGGAAGCATTATGGATTACCCTTATGCGACATGCTGTGGCCTTAATGACGAAGTGGCACATGCCTTTCCACGTCACTATATTTTGAAAGATGGTGACCTCTTGAAGGTTGATATGGTCTTGTCAGAACCTATCGATAAGTCAGTCCTTGATGTGTCAAAATTGGATTTTGACAATGTTGCTCAGGTTAAAAAATACACGGAATCATATTCTGGCGGTTTGGCTGACTCATGTTGGGCTTATGCGATTGGAACGCCATCTGACGAAGTCAAAAAACTTATGGAAGTAACACGTGAGGCTATGTACCTTGGCATTGAACAAGCGGTAGTCGGTAACCGTATCGGTGATATCGGTGCAGCTATCCAAGAATACGCTGAAAGTCGTGGTTACGGTGTTGTTCGTGATTTGGTTGGACACGGAGTTGGGCCAACAATGCACGAAGAACCAATGGTGCCAAACTATGGGGTGGCTGGACGAGGTCTCCGTCTCAAAGAAGGAATGGTTTTGACTATCGAGCCGATGATTAACACTGGTACTTGGGAAATCGATACTGACCTTGAAACGGGTTGGGCTCACAAAACTCTTGACGGTGGACTTTCTTGTCAATATGAGCACCAATTTGTTATCACTAAGGATGGTCCAGTAATTTTGACTTCTCAAGGCGAAGAAAGAACTTACTAATATGAAACGACAAGGCTTAATGTCCCGTCTATTGGATAAACTCCAATGGCGCCCTTTGCAGGTTTATCTTAGGCATTATCGTAGTGCAGAGATAGATATTTCAACTATCGCAGTGGCTTACTACCTCATTTTGACGGTTTTTCCGCTTATTGTCATTGCGGCAAATGTCTTTCCCTATCTGAATATTGATACGACTGATCTCTTGAAGTTTATGAATGAGCACCTTCCTAAGCAGTTTTATGCACCTGCAGCCAACGTTGTTCAGGATATCTTCTCGACACCTTCTGGACAGTTGTTGGGAGTTGCCTCTTTGACGGGATTCTGGACAATGATTAAGTCCTTGTCTTCTCTTCAAAAGGCGATTAACAAGGTATATGGTGCTTCAGAACACCGTGATGTCTTTATTAGTCACATTGTTGGTGGTTTCATGAGTCTGGTCATCTTGTTCCTGCTCACCTTTGCACTAATGCTGTCTACGATTATTCAGTCGGTCCTTAGAGTTATTACACAGACCTATCCTATTGGTTCCAAGATGACTCAGTTTATTTTAAATAGTATCCAGCCTCTGAGTATTGCAGTTGTCTTTCTGGGAATGATGGTGCTTTATTTTGTGCTTCCGAATGTGAAGATTCGAAAAATCCGCTATGTTATGCCAGGGACTATCTTTACGACTTTAGTGATTGGCTATTTAAGCAACTTGTTTGGAACTTATGTGATTCGTACCTTGAGTCGATTAGTTGATATCAAGTTATTTGGATCCATTATGATTTTCGTCTTCATGCTTTGGTTCATCTTCTTGGCCAGGATTTTGATTTTGGGGGCCGTCTTTAATGCGACCTATCAAGAGCTTAGACAAGGTGAACTGAAAAGTAGAAGAGGAGATGTGATTACTATTATTCAGAGCTTTTCTGGAGATGGTAGTGACAGCAAAAAACACAAAAAAGATGAGGATGATTCCTAGATGATAAAGAGAGCTTGGTGAGATCCAGGCTCTTTTGACGGGAATATTATCCTTTGTAGATAATAAAAAGATAATGATTATGGAGGAAAAATGAAAAAACAAACTGTTCGTGATTTAACACATATTGCTATTGTGGCAGCTCTTTATGTAGTCTTGACTGTTGTGCCACCTTTTAACTTAATTTCGTATGGTCCCTACCAGTTCCGAATTGCAGAAATGTTCAATCTTTTAGGATTTTATAATCGCAAGTATATCATTGCCGTGACTTTGGGCTGTGTAATTGCTAATTTCTTTAGCTTTAACATGATTGATGTGGTTGTCGGAAGTCTCTCGACACTGGTCTTTGTCGGTTCAGGTGTTTATTTCTTCGACCGATTTAAGAACCAAGATATTTTAGGTGGACTTTTTGACAAGGCTCATGTTTACTTTGCCTTTTACTTCTCATTCTTCATGGTGACAATTGCGGCTGAGTTGACCTTGGTTACTCAGGCACCATTTTGGGCAACTTGGTTCACTGTTGCTATGGGAGAACTGGCTTCTCTCTTAGTTGGTGCAATTCTTATTAAGAAATTGGCCAAAGTTATTGATTTTGTTTCCTAAATTAACGTCTGTAAAGGCGTTTTTTTCTGCTTTTATGTTAAAATGTTCCTATGGAAAAACGAATGAAAGAGCTGGTTGTTAAACTTAACCAGTATGCAAAAGAGTATTATACGGAAGATAATCCATCAGTGTCAGATGCCGAGTATGATAAGCTTTATCGTGAGCTTGTAGCTTTGGAGGCTGAACATCCAGAACTTGTTCAAGCAGATAGTCCAACACATCGTGTGGGAGGGCTGGTACTTGATGGTTTTGAAAAATATCAACATGAGTATCCGCTTTATAGTTTGCAGGATGCTTTTTCACGAGAAGAGCTAGATGCCTTTGATAAGAGGGTTAAGGACGAATTTCCTAATGCTGATTATATGGCTGAACTCAAAATCGATGGGCTTTCTATCTCGTTGACCTATGTGGATGGTATTCTTCAGGTAGGTGCGACACGTGGTGATGGTTTTGTAGGTGAGAATATCACTGAAAATGTCAAGCGTATCTCAGATATTCCTTTGAAGTTGGACCAACCTCTTAATATTACGGTGCGTGGGGAGTGTTACTTGCCACGGGCTGAGTTTGAACGCATCAACATCCAACGCCAGGAAAATGGTGAGGCCGAATTTGCCAATCCACGTAATGCTGCAGCAGGAACTCTTCGTCAATTAGATACCAAAGTGGTTGCAGAGCGTCGTTTGGCGACTTTCCTTTATCAGGAAGCTAGTCCAACGGAGCGTCTAACACAAAATGATGTCTTAAATGAAGTGGCAGAACTCGGTTTCTCTGTTAATCCACGACGCATTGTCACATCATCGATGGATGAGATTTGGGACTTTATTCAAGCTGTTGGAGAAGATCGTGATCACTTGGCCTATGACATTGATGGTGTTGTCATCAAAGTCAATAGTTTGGCCATGCAAGAAGAACTCGGTTTTACAGTTAAGGCGCCACGTTGGGCCATTGCTTATAAATTCCCGGCTGAGGAAAAGGAAGCAGAGCTTCTCTCAGTGGACTGGCAGGTAGGTCGTACGGGTGTAGTAACGCCGACTGCTAATTTGACTCCAGTGCAATTAGCGGGGACAACGGTTAGTCGGGCCACCCTTCATAATGTAGATTACATTGCCGAAAAAGACATTCGTATCGGTGATACCGTAATTGTCTACAAAGCTGGTGATATTATCCCTGCTGTACTTCGTGTAGTAGAGAGTAAGCGTACGACACAGGAGCCGATGGAAGTACCGACTCAATGTCCATCTTGTGGCAGTGGTCTTTTACATTTTGAAGATGAAGTTGCCCTACGTTGTATCAATCCTTCTTGCCCTGCTCAGATCAAGGAAGGCCTGATTCATTTTGCCTCTCGAGATGCCATGAACATCGCAGGTATGGGACCTTCAGTGGTTGAAAAGCTCTTTAAAGCTGAATTGGTTAAAGATGTGGCTGATATCTATGGCTTGAACAGTCAGGATTTCCTTCAATTGGAAGGTTTCAAAGAAAAGTCGGCTGAAAAACTTTACGCAGCCATTCAAGCATCAAAAGAAAATTCTGCAGAGAAATTGCTCTATGGCTTGGGTATTCGTCATGTTGGCGCCAAAGTTAGTAAGCAGTTGCTAGAAGCTTTTGGCAGTATACAAGAGTTAGCCAGTGCAGATGTCGAGGCTATTGCTACTGTAGATGGTTTAGGAGAGGTTATTGCCAAGTCCATCCAGCGCTATTTTGCTAAGGAGGAGGCCCAAGTTCTTATGAAAGAACTGGAATCCTATGGCGTTAATTTGTCCTATCTTGGACAAAAGGTGGCAGATGATGCTATCTTATCTGGTAAGACAGTTGTTTTGACAGGAAAATTGGAACATCTTAAACGTAGTGAAGCAAAGGCAAAACTAGAAGCTCTGGGTGCTAAGGTGACAGGTTCTGTCTCTAAGAAAACAGATTTAGTAGTTGCTGGTAGTGATGCCGGAAGTAAGTTGGAAAAAGCACAAAGCCTAGGAATTGAAGTAAAAGATGAGGCTTGGTTGCTGGATTTATAGGAGTTCAATATGAAACAAAAACGTGCCCGCTTAATTTATAATCCAACATCTGGACAAGAAATTATGAAAAAAAATGTTGCCGAGGTCTTGGATATTCTGGAAGGTGCTGGCTTTGAAGCGTCAGCCTTTCAAACAACACCAGATGAGAACTCAGCAAAAAATGAGGCCACTCGTGCGGCCAAAGCAGGCTTTGACTTAGTTATTGCTGCTGGTGGTGATGGTACAATCAATGAGGTTGTTTCTGGGATTGCCCCGCTTAAAAAACGCCCACAAATGGCGGTTATTCCAACGGGAACGACAAATGACTTTGCACGCGCCTTGAAGATTCCAAGAGGAAATCCTGTTGAAGCAGCCAAGGTTATCGCTAAAAAACAGACCCTTCAGATGGATATTGGCCGTGCCTATGATGACAAATACTTCATCAATATTGCGGCTGCTGGTTCCTTTACGGAACTAACCTATAGTGTACCTAGTCGCTTAAAGACAGTACTTGGTTATTTGGCCTACCTTGTTAAGGGGGCAGAGTTGTTGCCACAAGTTAAGAAGGTTCCTGTTCGTATTACGCATGATGAGGATGTTTTTGAAGGTGGTCTTTCCATGATTTTCGTTGCCTTGACCAATTCAGTTGGTGGCTTTGAAACGATTGCCCCAGATGCTAAACTGGATGATGGTAAATTTACTCTAATCATGGTTAAGACAGCTAACCTCTTTGAATTGGTTGACCTCATTCGTCAAATTCTCCAAGGTGGTAAACACATCTACGATAAGAGAATTTCCTATATCAAAACGAGCTCGCTGTATATTGAGCCTTTAAGTGATGATCGTATGATGATTAACCTCGATGGCGAATACGGTGGTGATGCACCAATTCATCTCCAAAATCTGAAGAATCATATTGAATTTTATGCAAATATTGATGAGATTTCTGATGATGCCATCACTCTTCCAGATACAGATGAATTAGCTCTTGAAGCCATCGCACAAAAATTCAGTACAGAAGCTGAAAAAATTGAGAATGACTAATGTTAAACCTTTAAGCAACCTAAGATAGGTTGCTTTTTAAGTATATTTGTAGAAAATGACGCTTTCATTTGTTACAATAGAAAAAACTGGGAAATTGTTATATAGAATATTTAGAGGAGTAGAGGTTTAATAAAGAGAATGAACATTATTTAAGTGATGATCATCTAAAGAATGGTGATCAGGCTTTTGAGTCGGCTTTTAGTAATAAAGGGCCAGAGTTTGAATCTGCTTTTCAGGAGGAAAAAGCTGAGAAGCGGCATTTCTTTTTGACTCTTGCTCTACCACTGATACTCTTAAGTGTGAGCTGGGGCTCGGTCTTCTTATCTTGGAAGTATAAGCCGATAATTGTGTATCTGGCTGTAATTGTGGCATGTTTTGTCCTTGTTATCATTCTCTTTAGAATGGGACAGAAGCTAGGTAGATTTCTCCTCACCGCAATCGTGGTTGGCTTGATTGGACTATCCTTCTTTGCCACTTTAGGTGGTTCTGTCTATCGAGGGGCTATGAAAAAATACAGGTTGATTCAGCAGATGTCTCAGTCAGATCTTGATGAGGATAAACCTGATAGTGATGATCCCAAAGACTACGAAGATGAGTCTGCGATTTATAACTGGACGGAAGAAGATTTTGAAAATCTGAAACCCAAGGCTGATACCTTACGTTCGATTATTAAAAGTCATGGTAAGGGCAATTATGTCGAGATGGAGTCTAGTGGTCTCAAGGTGAGATATGACCGTGGAGATGGCAATGAGTATATTGATCTCTCTTTTGTGAAGGACGAAAAGGGACGCTTTGTCTATGATGGTGGAACAGCGACTTATCCACTTGATGGTGTCACTGAGGTTGATAACTATAGCAGTAATTGGACGGAAGAGCAGATAAATAGCTTACGTACTAAAGACCAAGACTATCTGGGTCCAGTAACATCCTTGTCTGAGGTAGTGAGGGAACATTCTCAGGCAAAAAGGTCCTAGAGAAGTATCAACGTCCATTCATCAGGAATCATACATAAGTCAGTTGATCTTGATTACACTGATCAGAATAGTCCTATTGAGAAAGCACAATTGTTAAGACTATCTTTTGAGTATAACGAAAAGAAAAAGGACTATTATTTGAGCTATAATTCTGTGGCTCGTCGCTACTAGGGATGACTATCTATGATAATGAATAACTAAACAGCAATTTTTTAGTAATAAGGGGTTTGATTATAAAGGGGGATTTTATAATGACAGCATCAAAAACCAAACGTCTCTTGTATTTTATGTCCGAATTGGAAAAGGGAAATGACATTTCAAAAACGGACTACCTAGCTCGCTTTGGCATAAGTGAGCGTACACTTAAAGAGGACGTGAGTGAACTCAAGGAAAATTTGACTGAGTTACGTCCAAATATGAAGGTTAAGTATTCCAGAAAATACGGTTCTTATCATGCCCAGTATGAACAGGGCTATGGTAACCTTAAATACAATCAGGCAGTTATCCTATCTAAGATTCTTTTAGAGAGTCGTGCCCTTCGAAAGGATGAAGTAGCAGAAATTATCAACATCTTTGTTGAGAGGGCTGTAGACGACAAGGAGCGCAGACGTATCAAGCGATTGACTGAGCTAGAACTAGATAGTTATCAAGAACTTAAGATTTATCAGGATCAAGATAAGTCACTCTTACCAGCTATTTCTGCCATTTTCGATGCCATTGTGGACCAACGTCCTTTGTCTTTTAGTTACCGTAAGCCAGGAGAAAAAGTGGAGGAATATAAGGTTTTTCCAATTTCAGTCATTTTTGATAACCATTATTTCTACTGTATTTCTTACAAACTGGATGATAACTTTACTTGTGATTATCAGTTCTCTGAAATCCGTTATTTCCGTGTTGATCGTTTCCAAACCATTCACAAATCTGAAAATGACGTCGCCTTCACGCTCAGTCCAGAACAAGAAGCTCGTCTTATTACAGATGAGCAGGTGCGTTATCAGGCTTTCTCAATGCTTTCTGGTAATGAGTGGGCTCGAATTATCTTTGAGTATAAAGGACTTTACCGTGATGTCTTGGAATCCGATATTCCAAAACTTAAACTGTTAGAGGAAAGCACTAGTGATGGTGTTGATCAGGTCCGTTATGAGATTGAAACCTTTAGTTTATTAGGCTTTCAAAAGTATATTCAACGCTTTGATGGAGATTTTGTTTTCCTTAAGATTGAAGCAATGGATAATTAGTAAAAAAGGCATTCGATTATCCGAATGTCTTTTCAAATCTGACAAAAATAGTATAATTGTGTTAAAATAGGAATACGGAAGCGTTATCATTTTCATAAGGAGGGAAAATATGAAAGAAAAGAAAAAAGAAATGCAAAAACAAGTCTTAACTCTTCTAGGAATCTTGATTTTTGCCTTTGTCAATGTGTTTATCTTTGATAATAAGATGGGCGCTGGTTTTTCTGCCTTCTCAACTATCACCCTGATGAGTATTGGACTCTTGTCTAAGCGCACCAGTCTGCGAGTTTTGGCTATTATTTCCTATCTCATCAATGTGGTAGCAGCCGTTTTTGGCTTCAACTATGTTGGTTTTCTAACAGCAGTTCAGGCCATTGAACTTATCTTCGTTATCTGGTATCTTTACCCACGTGACACGTTTTTGAGACGAGATACAACTGATAAATACACTTACCGCTATCGTTGGATTCATTTGCTTTTGACGGTTTTAATCTCAATTGGAGGTTATATCGTTTTTGCAGTTGTTTCTAGTATTTGGGATGGTTCCTTCCTAGAATACGGTGGGAACACAGCTCTCATCTTTGCTATGCAATATTTGCTCTTTTTGAGCATTACCAAGTCGAGACAAGATGAACCGACCAAGGTTGCCCATTTGTTCCAAAAGGAACGCCGTACTAAGGAAATGAAAGCGGCAATAGAGGCCGAACGCCAAGCCAAAGAAAGAGCACTTGCACAAGCCTTTGAGGTACCTTTGAAGGCACCAAGTCAAACAGCTGCAAAATTTGGTAACAACATGGTCAAATTTGCATCTGTCTGGCTATTGGTAATGGACATGTCCATCTTGGCTTACTTCTTCCGTCCAAATGATGTTGGTTTCGGGTTTGGCGCCTTCTTTGTACTCTTGACTATTGTCTTGTCCTTGATTTTCAAATCTGAGGAAGACAAGGAGGATGTTTTCTCTATCATCTATCATAAGATTCGTCCTATCCAACCTATTTTCTTCATTTTGCTTTTGATTGCCCATGCGCATAAGTTTAGCTATGGTGCAGCTTACGCTCTCTTGTTCTCAGCTGCTTATTTCTTCTGGGCTATCAATAAGATTAATATGAAGACTCTTTTGACCTTTACAGTCATCATTTATTTCTTCCCAGTCTTTGGTTATCTCTCTAACCCTTACCGTCTAGGTGCTGAAAACCTTAAGATGGTTGGTGAACTGGTGACAGATCGTGATAAGTCTAATACCTTCTATCTTGGTCATTATTGGTCACTTTTAGGCTTGCAAAGCGATGGTGAGTATGAAGGAGTCCCTGCTTCTTGGCAGGCTGCTAAGTTCGCTGATATTCAGACATTCTCTGATGACAGTGATATCACTTCAGGTGTCTTCCAAGTGAATAGTCACAATGACTATGATTATGATTTACATTTAACAAATAACAAGGGCACCATTGAAGTTACAACTGGCTCTGGAAAAGATAAGAAAGAATACCAGTTCACTGACTTTGCCAGAACCTATTATCGATATGAAAAATTGAAAAAAACGGATAACCAAAAGCGTTATAAAGATTTTTACAAGGTAGGTACTGTTTCGACTGAGTTGGGAACTTATAATCTTTACCTCGAAATGAATCAAGATTGGGTTGATGAGTATCAGAAAGATCCTACTAATGTTGACTACCGTTTGCTTATCTCTGGTGATAAACTGACACCAAGAGAAGCTTACAAGAAAGCATATCATTACTAAAAAAATATCTCTGCACATTGCAGAGATATTTTTGTTTTTGTTAGTCTTTATATCCACGTTTAGCTAGCTCTCGTACCAGGACTGCTCCCAAAATCGCAGGCACTAATTGTCCTAAGAGGAGATTAATAACGAGAGCAAAATAAGGAAGTTTGAGTAAGGCGCTAAGCCAGATTGGAACCACTAAGGCAGGAATGAGTAGGATTGGAAGAATGATAAACCAGCTAGATAACTTAGCTTTACGGATGAGGTAGATGCTACCGGTTGTTAAAAAGCTAGCAAAGAAGCCACCGACCACGTCAATTAATCCCAATCCGCCAAAAGAGTTAGCGATGGCATTAGCCAGACTAATTGGGAATACCAAAAATGGGAAGATGTAGGTTAATCCATATAAAGCAGTGGCCAGACGCATTTGAACCGCACCAAATGAAATGGCTTGAGACACAAAGAGGATAGCGATGTAAAGGGCCATCATTATAGCTGACAGAACGAGCTTTTGAGTGGTGTTAAGTTTTGTTTTCATATTTCTCCTTAATTATTGGGCATAGTAAAAGAGTAGCAGGTCTACTCTTTTTGTGATTTATGTCTAGAGATACTTTATAAATCAATCTCTAAGACAATAGGTGTGTGGTCTTGGCGATCCCCAGAGTCAATCATGTCTGACTTTGTGGCCTTATCGGCAATACGATTTGAAGTCAACCAGTAGTCGATTCTCCAGCCTGTATTGTTGATTTTAGATGTTTTGCTACGTTGAGCCCACCAAGTGTAGGCTCCTGTAACGTCGCCATTGAGGTGACGGTAGGTATCTGTGAATCCTTTGGCAAGGAGGTTAGTGAAACCAGCACGTTCTTCATCAGTAAATCCTGGTGAACGACGATTACTTGAAGGATTAGCCAAGTCGATTTCCTTGTGGGCAACATTATAGTCACCAGTCGCAAGAACTGGTTTCTGAGCGTCCAATTCAGCTAGGTAATCCGCATATTTTTCGTCCCAGATTTGACGTTCAAGCAGACGTTTGAGGCCATCACCAGCGTTTGGTGTGTAGACCTGTGTCACAAAGAAATTGTCAAATTCGAGAGTGATGATACGCCCTTCACAGTCCATGGTTGAAGGTGCTCCGATTTCAGGATAGGTAATGACTGGATTCAATTCTTTTTTATACAAGAACATGGTTCCAGCATAACCTTTACGGGCAGGTTCAACAGATGAACGCCAAGTATTGTCATAGTCAGGGAAATAGTCTTCCAAGATTTGCAAATGCTTTTTAGTCGGACCTTTGGCAGACAGTTTTGTCTCTTGAATAGCAATGATGTCTGCATTTTCAGCGACCAAGGTATGGATAACTGCGCGTGATAGTTGAGCGCGAGCAGAGTCACTAGTAAGAGCGGCATTTAGGGAATCAATATTCCAAGAAATTAATTTCATGTGTACAGTTTCCTTCTTTGAATTGTTCCTATCTATTGTAGCAGAAAATAAGATGTCAGGCGAGTTATGGGATTGATAAGAGAAGCTAGGAGGAGTATACTAATCTTAGATTGAGAGGTACATATTAATGAAAAAGCAATCATACATTTATTACATGTTTTGGGTTCTCTTGTTGATACAAATCATTCTTACAATCATGATTTGGTGGTCACAGGGAATTATTCTTCCACTTGTCATTTTTCCAGGGATGAGTGTCTTCTTTTTATTTTACTTAAGGTATCTCTTAGGCTACAACCTTAAGCAATCTCCCTCAGAACCCTTATTTGTCCTCCGTAGGTATGGCGTTGGAACTAGTTTAAATCCCAAAAATCCCCTAGGCTATAAGATTAGTCTCCTAGTGGTCATGGGTGCTTTAGTTCTCCTTTTCTGCCTAACCCTATTAGCCTTTCTTGGAAAATAGAGTCTTAGGTTTTTTTATTTGTAATTATCACTAACTAGTTATAATGTATTCTCATAACAAATAAAAGAATCACTGGAGGAAAGATTTATGACGATTGAACTTGGCAAGGTAATCATACTCAGTCTGTTGACAATCGCCCTGTGTATCCACGAGCAGTCCAAGATGATTTGCCGATATGGGTAGCGACAGGTGGTCACATTGAGTCGACCATTCAAATTGCGGAAAAAGGTTTGCCAATTGCCTATGCTACAATTGGGGGAAATCCGAAGGCCTTTACTAAATTAGTAGAAGTTTATAAGGAAATCGGTGCTCGAAATGGTTATTCGGATGAACAACTTAAGGTGGCTGCTCATTCTTGGGGATGGATTGAAGAAAATAATTTCCAAGCGATAGAAAATTATTTTTATCCAACGAAACAAACGGTGGATAACATTGCTAAGGATCGCCCACATTGGTCTGAAATGACTAAAAAGCAGTACTATGCTAGTGTTGGACCAAACGGAGCCATGTTCGTTGGGGACCCCGCTCACGTCGCTCAAAAAATCATTCGTATTATTGAAGATTTACAGCTAAATCGCTTCATGCTTCATCTCCCAATTGGTTCTATGCCACATGAGGCTGTTCTAAAGGCTATTAAACTTTATGGTGAAGAAGTGGCGCCGATTGTTCGTCGTTATTTTGAAAATAAAGGATAATAGGTTGAAGGTAAGCCTCAAGTTCTCTCTACTATTGTCAGCATCCCTGTTCTATGATAGGATGGAAGATAATTGATAAAGAGAAGAGGAAAATTATGCGAAAGCTGTCAGAAGCAGAATGGATAAGTCGTTTTGAGCAAGTTCAAGGGCGTAAACCGAAACCTGATGAACTACAGTTAGCTTATCAGTCTGGCCTTATTGGAATCTCGAAAAATTATAATTATATCTATATTCTTCTGGGGGCTCTAGTAGCGATCGTCGTTGGTATTGGCTTGACTCTAGTCTCTAGTTCAATGAAGAACGTCAAACAGACTAAGTCGTCTGCCACAGTGGCTAGCTCGATATTCTCATCGACAGATAAGGCTAATGCCAAGTCAAGTACGTCATCAATCGAAAATGCGAAGACGAGTGAATCTAGCAGTGCAAGTATTGATACACCTGACGCTAACCATGCCAAGGAAGCCTATACTGAAAATCCACGTTGGACTAATGACAAAGCTAGTCGACTTGCTAGTTTGATGGTTTCTTGGGGCAATCAGATGAATCAGCCTGGATACAAAGAAATCACCAATGAGGCTTCTTCTTTGCCTATCCGTTGGATGTCAGACCATAACCAGACTGTGGATGCTACTTATGCTGCAAATGGTAATAGCAATTCGGAGTATACCATTGTTTCGGTTTACGAGAGATGGGAAAATGTCTCTGTTCACCGTTATTTCTTTACCATAAAAAAAGATGGGACTCCATTTGTCCTCTACTCACCAACTACTAATGGTGGTGTCTATTATGTCAAAGAAACAGAAAATGCAGACCTTAAATCGGGATATGCAGATATTGTAAACAATTAAAAACTAGGATTCCAGTTGGAATCCTAGTTTTTAATTTGATGACAAGTCAAGTTGTAATCAGTTCTTTTACAATCATTCGCTCTTATTTAACCTTCTTGGCTAACATGGTCGCAAATTGAAGGGCGATTGGATTGCCATGCTCATCTAAACGGTGAAGGTGACCAAGATTTTCGTTATACTTGACTAACTCCCAGTCTTTATAGTAGTTCTTCAACTCACCCTCTTCAAAAGTAAATGGGAAAGGCATGGTACAAGGGTGCTCCTCTGTGTCCATGGCACAAACAATTAGGTTGTAGCCACCGACAACAGTACGCTCTTGCATATTCTTGATAATAGCCGGAATTTGATCGGGATCAAGGAACATAAAGACGACTGTTGAGAGGATGAAATCAAAGGTTTCAGACTCAGGAAGAGCAGCAGCATTGATATCGTAGTAGCCAGCTCTAACATTGTAATTTTCCTCATCTGCAATCATTTGGATGCGTTGTGTAGCTTCGTTATTAACATCAACGGCTGTAACATCATGCCCAAGAGATGCCAAATAAAGAGCGTTACGGCCGTGACCACAGCCTAGGTCAAGGGTACGACCAGGTTTGATATGACCAGATTGGACTGCTTCAAGAACCTCGGAGTGGGCTTTAGTATCATACTTTTTAGCCATGTAGTCTTCAGGTTTACAGTAAAAAGAAAGATAGCATTCCAAATCATCTGATGCAGCAGCGATGCGATGCCAAGCTTGTGGTTCAACAAAAGGAATCTCTGTCTCGGGGGTAAAAAGGTGCTCTGCAGTAACCTGTCCTTGTTCATCTAATTCGTAGAAGCGGAGAGATCCTGATAGAATGGTCAATTTAGCCCAAGTTCCTACCTTAGTATTGTGTTTTTGCGTCACCATTTCTGGAAGTGTTGTAGCTGTCCAGTTTGGTAAACGTTTGTAGCAAAGAAGTTGCTGATTTATAGTCATTTTATGAGTTCCTTTCAAACAGTATGGCTCTATTATAGCAAAAGTATGGAAAAAGAAAAAAGGCCTGGCCGGGTGAGCTAGACGCTTTTCTTGTGAGAGATCTGATAATCTAGGAATGGGGAAAAGTGTTTGGGGAAGATAGGTATAAATGTTAAGAAGGGTTCCTAGACTATTTAGAAAATTTTTATGAGAACAATAAGTCTTAAATGATAAAATGCTTATCTACAACTCATTAGGTCTCTCTTTACATTATCTATTGTACCAAAAAAACCAGAGGAAACTTACAAATTTTTAAAATGTGTAAGAAAAAATCATGAACAGTCATTTTCTGGTCTTGAATGGTATTTTGTGAAAATTTTTCTGAGTGTTTACAAATCTACTGGGATAATATCGATGACTATGTGCTTTAACTACACTAAAAAACGCCTAACTGCTGTTGCTAGACGTTCTTTATTAGGAGAGATCTGGAAATCTAGGAATGGGGGAAAAGTGTTTGGGGAAGATAGGTATAAATGTTAAGAAGGGTTCCTAGACTATTTTTATTCTGTTTATGAGAATAGTGAGCAAAAACTAACAAAGTTTAGTTTTCTAACTCATCCGGTCTCTCTTTACACTTTCTATTTTACCAAAAAAAATGAAGAAAACTTTACATAATCTCAAAATATGTAAGAAAAAATCATGAACAGTCATTTTCTGGTCTTGAATGGTCATCTCACTTGTATAAAAAAAGCAGAACCTGATAGGTCTGCTTATATTTGTAGTGATGGTGTAAGAACTTAAATCTTGCTATAGAGTTTCTTAACATTGTTAATATCAACAGGTTGGATACTTGTCTTACCACCTTTAGGTTCCATTACAGAGGCAACGGCACTGTTGTGTTCAAGTCCAATTGAGTGTCCTAATTCGTGTTGCGCAGTGTTAAGGAGTTTCCCACCGTTCTTTTGGTAATAATTGTTTTGAACATGGAAGGTGTTCAAGTAAACAGTAGCATTACTATATTGCTTAGTTGGGAGGTAGTAAGTAGAGTAGGTAACTCCAAGAGGAGCTGCCACATTACCTTCATAACGTTCATCAGCAATGATGTTGGCTTTTTGTTTATCGTTAGTGAGCAAGAAATTGAAGGCACCAGTGTTATTCCAAGAAGTGATAGCCTGTTTGTAGGCATTCACGATTTCAGGATTTTTAGCATTGATGAAAACTGTCGCTTCCTTACTTGACCAGTGAGGAGTATCGTAATTCTCTTTTACGAGTTCGTTATTCTTTTGCCATACTTGAGCAACTCGGTCCACTGGTTTAGCAGGTTGGATAGGAGTGGCTTTAGGAGTTGTTGGTTTAGTGACAGTCGTTGTTGGCTTCTTAGGTTGTGTCGTTGTAGAAGTCGCTGGTTTGTTTACAACAGTCGTTGGTTTCTTAGGTTGAACTGTAGGTGCAGTAGGTTTGTTAGCAACTGTGGCTGGTTTTTTAGGTTGACTAACAGCAGGAGTTGATTGTTTAGGTTTTGGTGTAGCTGTTGTCGTTGGTTTTGTAGAAGGTGTTAATGGTTTTGGAATATAAGTAGATAGAATCTTATGAACATTACCATTATTAATTTCTGTTGAAACCCATGTGGCACCATCTTTTGACCAGGTTTGTGCTTGAGCGACAGTTTCGGTCTTTGGTTTAGACTGGTTTTCTACAGCCTTATGATTGCTATCTGTATTTGTCGGAATTCTAGTCTCATAGGTTTTGCTTCCAGTTTGGCTGTCGACAGTACTGCTAGCTGTTTGACTATTTTGTTTCAATTCCTCAAAAGTTGGAGTGTTTGTGGGAGTTTGTTCATAGTCATTTTCATGTGTATGAAGATCATCCACAGAGGTATGTGATATAGTAGTCACAGTAGTAGGTGTTTCAGTAGAAACACCTGTTTGAGCGATGGTATTTGTAGTTGTACCTGTTTCAAGTTCGGAAAATGTCAGAGTTTGATTAGGATCTGAAACATAGGTTTGATCCGCAGAGGCATGCTGAGGACTTCCTACAAGAAAAGCACTAATTATACCGACAGTTGCAAGGGTCAACAAGGTCTTTGTCTTAGTCCCTTGCGTTTTAAAAGAATGTAACATAACTTTCTCCTTTTTAATTTAAAACAAAAGCAGTTCTCATGGTAACACCTAAAAATGAATATAAAGTGACAATGAGATAACAATTGTTTTATAAATGAAATTAGGTGAGATAAAAAGACTTTATGCTGTAAAAAAAGGAATATTATCCAATTAATTATGATAAAATATTAGGTAGGTATATTAAAGTATATTAGAAAGAAAGAGGGAAATAAGATGCTTTCTATTATCGTCCTTGAAGATGATGCCTTGCAGCGTCATCGTGTTGGTCGTTTATTGGACGAAGCAGTTGAGGAGTCGAAGGCCGTTGTTGATGGGATTACTTTTTATGAACAGGGTCAGGAATTGTTAGATGCTGATAGAGGTTCGGGTAAATCCATGGTTTATCTTTTGGATATTGACCTTAAAAATCAAACTAAGCAGGGACTAGATATTGGGCTTGAAATCCGTAAGGAAGACTTGAAAGCACAAATTGCCTTTGTTACAGCTTACTCGGAGTTTATGCCCTTGACCTTCCGTTATAAGATTCAAGCTCTAGACTTTGTCGATAAATCCATGGAAGATGTGGATCTTAAGAGAGCTTTAGTAGAACTTTTAGATTTTGCTTATTCACAGGTTGAGCAAGAAACCAAGGCACAGAGTCTAACTGTTAAAACGGATAAAAATGATGTTAATATTCCTTATGATGACATTTTATACATTGAGACAGCCCCTGTGCCACATAAGTTAATCGCTCATACCAAGTCAAACCTAGTGGAATTCTATGGGAAAATTGCAGAAGTAGCAAAATTGGATGATATTTTCTTCCAAACGCACCGCTCTTTTGTTGTCAATGTGAATAATGTGACAAGTGTGGATCGTACAGCTAATATGGTCTTCTTTGAGGGAAACGAGTCATGCCTCCTATCGCGGACACGTAAAAAGGAACTTTTGGAACGTTTGAAAAATCGTTAGGTCTTAGATTTTCCCCTTCTTCTCTAATCGTTATTGAAAATTTTCTGAAATTCAAGATAATTATTTAATTTTATCTCATCTATTATCAGGAATTGTGATAGAATAGTGTTATGGCTTTTTGCCGTATATTTAGAGATGACTAGAAGGAGGTGGCTAACCATTAAATGATGCTCAATTTGCAAATTGCATTAGAATATCTTTTGCATTTCATTGTCATACAGTGGATCTACGAAAAGACCAGCTTGGTCAAGGTACCACGTATGATCCTTCCTATTGCGTTCCTGGTTGAATGTATAGGGGGAATACTGGGGATGTCATATAATGTCGGTTTGTCCTTTATGACACCGTTCTACCTTCTTTTCTATGCCTATTTCTATGGCAAGGAGAGAACCACCAATATGTTGGCTTTTTATGCCTTCTATCCTCTAGTTCTCTATCTGTTGATTTTTAATGGTTATGCCTACTTCCTGATGCCAGGGTTCGGCATCACATCGGATTTTCTAAACAGAAGTTATCTTTATTTCATTTTCTTTGACCTTTTAATTATTCCAACATTTGTCGCTCTATCCAAGCTCCTTAACATTGATTTTAAATATTTAAGGGTCTTAGAGCGAGATCGTAAATTTGGTCGGATTATGTTTTTCACTAACTTTATCTTGATTAGCTATGTGATTTTGAACTATTCTGTCGTCGTGGCCTCGCGATTTTTTGCCTTGTACTATGCTGGACATGTGATAACCTTAGTGGGGTTTGTAGCTATTTTTTATGCTGTTTACAAGGTTAATAAATATGCAGATGAATTCTTTGAAAATGAGCGTAGAAAAGAAAATCGACGTCACTTGGATGATTTAGAGAAGTATTCTGAGCAGGTCGAAAGTCTTTACGAAACGCTACGCAGTTTCCGTCACGACTATACTAATGTTATGATTTCGCTTAATGAAGCCATCCAGATGAAAGACATTGATCAAATCAAGATGATTTATGATAGTGTCTTGAAAGATTCGGCGTCAGATTTGAAGCAGCAAAAGTTTGATTTGGCAAAATTAACTCGTGTGACCAATATGCCACTTAAGAGTCTTTTATCATCTAAAGTGGCTGAGGCTTTTGATAAAGGTATTCAATGTCATGTGGAGGTTGAAGAGGGGGTCTTCTTCACAGATATGCGTCCACTCGACTTGATTACAATCATATCAATTCTTTGTGATAATGCTATTGAAGCTACTGTATTAGCAGATAAACCAAAATTATCTATTGCTATCTTTAAGATGGAAAATCAATCCGTTATTGTTGTTGAGAATTCAACTAAGGAAGCTTCTATTGATGTAGCTCCTTTGAAACAAAGAGGATTTTCAACAAAAGGAACAGGTCGAGGATTGGGCTTGGCAAATATCGAAGAGATTCTCTTTAGATACGATAATGTCACGCTTGAAACGGAATCAGCACAACACCGTTTTGTCCAATTATTGTCTATTACACCAAAAGAAGATTAATGGGGATTTAATAGGCTCTTTGTCAACTGTAGTGGGTGACGAAAAGCTAACATCTAGAGAGGACCTGATAGGTCTTCTCTTTTTTTATGT